>CAKMZU010000152.1:2425-6358 GCA_929200485.1 uncultured Gammaproteobacteria bacterium
ATCGAGCACTTTTTGATTGATCGAATAGGTATATTCGACCGCGCCTTTATATTTTTTGCCCTTATTCCTGATGACCAGTTCAGGGTGTATTTTTTTGAGAATAGTGTTCAGGCATTTACATGGATTATTGATAATTGCCTGCCGGCTGTTGATCAATCCAAGACTAACCATTTCTCGACCACTTCTTTTACCGAGGTTAATCATTTTCCTGAGTTTTCGTTTAGTCCAGCTTGCCCCATTGTATTCGCCCTTTCTGTTGATACCTGCAAAGCTGAGAATTTTTAGATAATAGTCGGCTTTAAGGGTGTGGTGTTTAAGACTCGTAAAATCCTTATGTTCAATTTCGAACAAATCATTTTTTTTGTGTTCTTGTTTTCTGGTTATAGCCATGACCAAAGGATTCAGTTTAGAGAGATAACCCTTTTCTATTTCCTGATGGGTAATGTCGTTTAGTTCCTGTCCATCAATTTTCAGTATGTTGGCTATTCGTGTTTTCTCATAGCTCACATTGTCATTGTGTCGCTTGCCTCTGCTGAATTGTTTGTTGTCGAGCAGAGAGGCCTGCTCAATAGACTTTTTTAGTTTGTCGGATATTTCTGCGCTTACTGTCTTGCTTTTCTCGCTTTGAATGGCTGATTTAATCTTGTCTTTCTTAACATCAATAATCTTATAACCCTGCTTTCTTGCCATTTCCTTGAATAATTCAATATGCCCTAATTTGCTTGTGTTTCTGTTTGCCGTAACATCAACAAGCAATTGCTCAAATGCTGGATTGGTAATTTTTTTCTTTGCGGTAAGTGGGTCAATACCGATCAAGTCAAAGGTCGAATAATTATCGTTGTAAAGATTGTCTCGGATAATTCCCTTATCGACTGGATAATGTCGCTTGTCTTTGCTGCTGGTGTCATAAAAGCAAATATTTAAATCATTCACTCCTTTGATTCTGTCTATTTGCTGAAGGCATTTTGCAACATTTGCATGAGCTGTGCCTAGCGATGCATAGGCGACTTCAAAATGATGATTAACAACTCTGAAGCCGTGGCGTACTGTGGGCGATAAGATCAATACATCGTACCTATTGGCAGACTCAGGCAGGTTTTTTATAAATTCGCTTCTGACTTTATCGGGGGTATCAGAGGTAAGCGAAAACACTTTTTTGTCTTTAGGGATTTGAGGCAGGATTTTATTATTTATTCGTGTTTTATTGGTCGTGATATAAACGGCTTTTTTGCCTGCCCTTACTGCTCTTAAAAAGTCCTCTGTATGCTGGTCCATTGCCTGATTTTCATAAATGCGCATAGTTGAGCCTGCCTTTGTCTGTTTTACATTCTCAATAATCTGACCTGATAAACCGTATTTTTCGCATTGATCGATTGTTATATCAGAAAGGTAGGCATCTAATAGAATTTGAGTCTTTGATGTACGCAAAAACCCCTCAATGCAGGCTAAAACATCAAGTCTGTTGAACTCAAAAATCTGACTTTCTGCAAGACTTATAAAAATCGCCTCTGGCTCATCAATGATGACACAATCCCATTGTGTGCCCTGTAATTTTGGCAGGCTGTTGGGTGTTATCACTAACCCTCTGCTGTTTCTCAAGTGTGTGTAATCGCCAGAATTGACCGCTTGAATGTCCCTGTAGTGATCTAATCCAAGGTTAAGTGCAAGCTGATCTATCAACGCCCTCTCTGGCGCAATGTATAAAACACTGTTTCCTGTGCGCTTCATTTTTTCAATGATCGGCTTTGTTAAGGTTGTCTTGCCTGATCCAGTCGGGCTTTTAATCAAATTTGCCCCCTCTTGAATGGTGACTTCATCGCCAAGGTATTGAACATCTATTTCCTTGCGTTCAAAACGCTCAGGGATGCTTTTGCGCCTTATATCGCCCATTTGGGCGAGGTCGATCACTTTATAAAAAATATCATCAGGAATGGCATTAAGGGCTTCTATGACTCTGTTTTGAGTATCCATCAACTTATCCTTTGAAAAATCTGAGGTATTGGGTGTGCTTTGGGTTGATGCGATAAATGCCCCATTGCCACATATGAGAGGGTTCCCCGAACTTGTTTTCGATTTTCTTATCTGGCCGCTTGCATGAGATAAAAAGGCCGTTTTGCTGTAATTTCTGATTGGCAGCGCGAGCAACATCGCTAATGTTGCCGATGGCGCAATCAGTGTTTACAAAAACGGTTGAAGCATCAGGATTATGGGCGAGGTATCGAACAAGCCGAGGTAATTGGCCGCGCCTGCCATCGAATAATTTTAGGGTTTCGTTGAGTTCGTTTTGATCTAGTTTTACGGCTGCCACTGGCACTCTCCTATCCAAAGTTTAGGAAGTCATTACCAGTTCAGTCCGTTAGAGAAATTGTAAAGTTGCGTAAAGTGCTCTTTACTAATCAGGAATCGTTTGCAATAATCCAAAGTATTGCGTCTCTGATTGCGTTTTTTTTCTCTTGGAATGATTTATCATTCCTGAGCTTTTTAGGATGGTTTGCAGACCTACCTAAAATTGTTGCTAACTGGCATATAACTTCCGCAAACAAAAAACCAATCCAGAACAATGAAAAGGAAAAGCCAGTGCTACCGCGCTGGCTTTTTTTTGTCCAAAATTCGGTAATTTGCATTTTATCTGATTCTAATCGTGTATGGGCTTATATGCAAATTTTGTCTAAATTGACGAACATCGTAACCAAAATGAATAAATAATGGGCAATATTGGCCTTAAAACCGTTCATTGTTGAATAGCCGTTCCCTGTCATATCAACCGCCTTTCTTTATTGCGTTATCTGTTTTTAGTTAAATTCCCTGCCTGATGAAAACAATTCACTTTTAAGTGAAAGGGTATTGCTGCTATGGTTGTAACAACACACAAAACCCATTGTTTTATGAGTTAGATTTGACGTCATTTAATACCTAATAAAAAGGGCATAAGTTTGATCATTCATTTTGCATACAAAAAAGGCGGCACGATGAAAAGCACGTTTGCTTGTTCATTGGCCGCCCATTTAGCCGATAAGCATACAGTTATGCTGGTTGATACTGATCGAGGTCAATACACTGCTAATAACTGGATCAATGATCGCAATGATGCAGGCTATAAACCCTCAATACCATGTATAACCGTATCTAGTGACATTGACTTGGATAAGACATTAAAGTTGCTAGATAAGGAATATGATTTTGTCATCGTTGATGGTCACGGCGGCGAGTCGAGAGAAAACAGAACGGTTATGATGGTTGCTGATGCTGTTGTGACGCCATTAGCCCCCACACAAGCCGATTTAGATGCGCTTAAACCTTGGTTGGATGTCATTGAGGATGTAAGAGAGAATATTGAAAACCCTAACAGGGATTTGAAAATAGTCGCTATCCTGACTCAATACATTAGCCAGTCACGCATTGAGGTGGCTAAACAATACCTGGAACACTTCCCTGATTATCATCTATTGAATAACGCTATCAAATTCAGATCATCTTGGCAGTCAATCCCCGAAGGAAAGGGAGCAAGTGAGATGACACAAAAGGCTAATGCGCCAATGAGAAGTGAATTTTTATCTGTTGCTGATGAGCTATTGAAGGTTATAAGAAAATGAGAATAGAACCTCCAAAAACCGCCAAAACGAATAAATCCAATAACAAAAAGAAAATGAGCAAAGAGGATTTTGTTCAAGGTGCTGATTCAAAACTGACAATCAAGCCGGCCAAGAAACTGCGAAGCAAGGCTGAGCATAGCATTGGCATCAAGCTATTTTCTGATGAATACAAAGTGCTAAAAGATGCGGTTGAGGCATCTGAATATAACGTGACGGGTTATATAAGATATGCCATTGAACTAGCGGCTAAACATGACAAACGGAAAAGGGCAAAGGAGGCGAAAAAGAAAAAAACCTGACGTCAAACCTGACGCCAATAAAAATAGCACTATGCAGACAT
>CAKMZU010000152.1:6368-7518 GCA_929200485.1 uncultured Gammaproteobacteria bacterium
AGCGCGAATTACAGTAGACTTCCTTGGAATTTTTCCCATTACGGTTTTAATGCCTCTTTCATCGAGGCAGGCGGCTATTCGTTCGCTTGTCATCGAACCATATTTATCGGTAATGAGTTTAACCTCTCGCCTGATCATCTCTCTATGAGCAACTTTTTTAGCATGAGAGGCTTTTATTGCTGCGCTGCAATCCCTGTTTCTTACCTGCTCAAAATTGGGATTACCAAGGCGAATACCGTTGGCCTTTGCTCGTTGGAATATTTCCCTGTTTCGCTCTGAGCAAATCTGAGAGTTAAATTCAGATAACAGAATAAACTGATCAATAGTCAATGGGCTTAGTGTGTCATCGTCCAGCGCAATAAAATCAATGTTGGCCTGATTGATCGGATGCAGGAATCGTGCGCTCAAACTGTATTCACTCGAATTAGCAATAACAAGTAATGCGCCTGACTGCCTGCATAGCGCAATGGCATCGAATAAGCCATTAAAGCTTTTTCCAGTATCATCGTGAAAACTGGCTAAATGGTTTAAGTCTGAGCTTCTTTCAAATTGAATAATTTTATCTCGGTGTGCAGGTACATTGCGTTTAGCTCGTTGGTGCGCTCGGTAATAAGATATAAATTCAGTCATCGTCACGCCTTATCATTTAACCTTGTTGAATCGCATTATAATAAACGTCAAATCTGACGCCTAATTTTTATATAAAAACCCCATTTTACAAGGCTTTTGCCCTGATTACAGCAACATGAGAAAACGGCTTTCCTCTGGCCGTTAAATAGCCTGCCTCATTCAATTTGTCGGCTATTTTCCTGCTGCTTAACTCGCCATATTCGTTCTCAATCTCACTAATAACCTCTTTTATGTTATGGCCATATTCAACCGATTTAACCGCCCTTGCCTGATTCGCTGCTGCTGTGTTTGTATTCCTGACTTCATTCAACCTTGGATTACCTAAAACCGTTCCTCTTTCCTTGGCAATAGCCAAGGCCGCCTTGGTGCGCTCACTGATGAGTTGCGCCTCATAATCAGCAAGGCAGGCCATCATTCCAATGGTTAATCTGTTGGCCTCTGGCATATCGGCACAAACAAAATTAACCGCGCTTTCTTCTAATTCGAGTAAAAAACGCCTGTTTCGGCTTAGTCTGTCGAG
>CAKMZU010000152.1:7528-8537 GCA_929200485.1 uncultured Gammaproteobacteria bacterium
GGCTATTAGCAAGGTTGCACCTGTCAATTTGCATTTACGCAATGCCTCATGCAATTTGACGCGATCATTTTTCCTGCCGCTAGCCACTTCGGTGAACTCGCTAATGATCGTTGCCCCACTAACTGAATTGGCATAATTGGTTGCCGCCTTTCGCTGTGCATCTAGTCCGAGGCCGCTTTCGCCTTGTTGCGCTGTTGAAACTCGGTAATAAGCAATGAATTTAGTCATAGGTCTTTTTCTTATCGTGTAACATTTTTCTAAACAGGTGTTTAGCGTTTTGTTACAGTCTAATTATTCATAAATCATACGTCAAATCTGACGCCTAAATATTTAAAATAATTGCGTCAAATATGACGCCGAGTTTAAAATTCAAATGCAATGAATATGAGGGTTTAATCGTTTTGAGTGAAACAAAGAAGAACAAGGCAGGCAGGCCGAAAAAGTTCACTAAGGAATGGCTTGATGGCAAAGCCGAGTCTATTCCTGCAATCATGGAAAATGGGGATAGTCTCGCTCATGTTGCTGTTGAACTTGGCATGAGCTTGGATACCTTGCACGAGTGCAAGAAAGAATCTGAGCTGTTTTCCGATGCCCTAAAAAGAGGTGTGACACTCTCTGAAAAGTGGTGGGTTAACCTTGGCCGTGACTTAACGAATGGCGAGGTGAAAGGCAACGCCACTACTTGGATATTCAACATGAAGAATAGATTCAACTGGCGCGATTCAAACAAGGAATATGTTCCTGCCGATCTTTCTGGATGCAAAGACAATTTAGAGAGAATGATTAGAATCATTGACCTGACTGCAAAGGGCGAACTAAGCATGCAGGATGCCGCGCTGTATCGAAACCTGCTGAGGTCCTTCTCTGATGAAGAACTCATTCAAACCATGCAGCGAGTCAAGGCACTAGAAAAGCTGGCCAATGGCGTTTGAGGCCGCACCCCCAACGCCGCGGGATTTTTTGATTTTGGGTTAATGGTAAAAGTCGGAGATTTTTAAATTCTAAACTC
>CAKMZU010000153.1:0-3858 GCA_929200485.1 uncultured Gammaproteobacteria bacterium
CTGGTATATCACGCAAACGCTCGCAAAAGCCTGTTGATTTGGCGAGCAAGTTTAACGCTGTTTCTGAAATTGCTGAATGAAGTTGATTAACAAATAAGGGATGCCGAATTTAAAAATATACCATTACCCGACGAAAAGTCTCCAGATGGTAAGGCGCTGTCTGCTAAAAACGGTAACTTTTTATCTTCTGCTTCCCTAAGGTAAACTTTTTCTGGTTCACGCCTAGCTACTTTCTGTTTGTTTAGACGCTCGCAGTTTATCGTAGTAAGGCGTTAATCTTTTCTTTTTATTTCAATAAGTTACAGTCTTAGGGAAGTAGCACTTAATAAGATACCTCTTCAGGGTAAATGGTCACATCCCACTTACCCAGCTCTGCATGTCTGGTAATAAAGCGCTGAATCTCAGCAAGAGTTTCCTTGCTCGGTTTCACCCCTTTCGCATAAACGCTATCAATCAAATCAGCGATGGTCTGTTTACATTTATGCACAAGACTTTTTGTCCACGCCATCACTACAGAAACTGAATTCAGTAGCGCGCCATTCCAGTGTCTTTCTAAAAAAGACCACCGTCTTTCAATGGGGTTATATTTGCTGTGATAAGGAGGGTAGTAGACTAGCCTGATTCTTAATCCTGTTTTCTTGGCAAACTCCACTATCCGAAAAAGAAATTGGGTACGCTGGCTATTACTTTCCGGGCCATTATCGGCATAGATAATAAGTTCATCCGTATCTTTATTACCCTCCTTGATACTCTCCCACCACAATTGCAACGCATCACAAATAAAGTCGCTCGTCTTATAAGAACGCCCGTAATTAACATGGAGCTGGTCGTTATCTAGATTAAGAATACCAAAAGGCACCATCTTGTCTTTATCTGCCATGTCGTGGTCTAGCGCCTTCACAGCTTCTACTCCGCAAGATTTTCCACCTTTGGAAAAATCGCCGAGATTGACTGTAGCCTTGCAATCTATGCTGATTTGCAGGGTATTTTTTCGTTGACTGGCTTCTTCTCTAACTTCTTTGATGTTATCGAAGATGGCGTTAGTTTCTGGTATTTTTTTTCTGGTTTTGCTTTCTGCACCTTGCGAAGTTTATAACCCATTCTGTTTAAAATATTGCTGATGGTTCGCACTTGAGGAAGTTGGTCTTCTGGCCAGTTCTTTTCGTCAATCAATTTTTGTCGGACAGCTTTCGCTGTTATTCGAGTGTAAGCAAATGTATTTTTTAACCGAGAATCCGCTTGGCATTCAGGTTCAACCAAACTGCGAATATCATTTTCTAGGTTACTCAGTGCAACCTCAGATTTCTTTTTTCCGCAGGGTTCGTAGTTACCGTAACATATTAACCCCGTTTTTTTTTCGTTGATGCCTAATGCAACCGCTTTTCGCACAAACCCAAACGTTGATTCAGTCAGTCTGGCATTTCCATTACACAATGCTTCGGAAGCTTCAGCTATGAAAAGTCTTTTGTCAGAACCTTTTAATAGCTTGGAGGCTAGTTTTAAGAGTGGGATATACTGAGATGAGCTATTAAGTTGTGCTGGCATGGGATACTGAATATATAGACAACCTATGATATGTAAAATAACATCATACCTTGGTAAGGTTTAAAATTCCACATCCCTTAACGCCTCATTTACTACCTTGAATTTGATGAAAATTGAGGATAGAAAAAGTAAAGCAACACATGGCGAAACTGTTATTTCAATAGCGTCATGGAAGCGTCGCAAACTCAATCAGGCCATGATGCGAAGACTTTTTCAAGACTTAGGTGTTGGCAGTTCCGAAAAAGTCAGGCAAGTATTTACCAGGATGAGCAACTTCGGGGTTATAGCTGCTTAAAACTGTCTGAAGTATTGTTATACGCAACCCAGGTTAATCAGTTAAGTGATATATGATTGTTCTTGTGTTTTGGGTCTGGTAGTTAGCAAGGTTTGAAAAAAATTTGTGTTGTTCGGTAATGGCGGGGTGAGCATTGTTATTTTTTAACGTGGTAAGAATATTATGTGGAATCTCTACCGGTAAATAATAAGGTTTAGGCTGTTTTGTAGGACAAGCTAAATTATCTAATTTTTCAATATGAATTGTTTCTTTAACCTTGTCTCTTACTTCAGATGCTGAGCCTGAAAATGCGTGAGCCTTTTGATTGTAAAATAAAATGAAGATAAGGAGTTGACCGGGGCAGAGATCGGGATTTACCCCTGAACTACAGACTAAATAATAAGGGGCATGGCCTTCCTCTAAAGAATCACAGTTTTCAATTGAATAACCCGCAGTGGAAATGGCGAAAACCAATTCGTGTGCGGACAATATAATGATAAATAACAGTAACCGCATAACTATTCTCCGAAAGGTAATTAAGAGGATAGAAATACAAAAAAATTCCTAAAGATTATTGTTTTTTTCGCTCAGTTAGAGCCATTTTTGCGGTCGCTTTAGGTGCAAAATAACTTAATAGCCGATTTAATATGCCACTATTTGGTTCGGCAAGGTATGGGAACTCAGCTAGAGGCAAGCTTTTCGATGGGATGCCACTGACAACAGGAAGCCCGAAGTTTTGATTGATTAAATGACTCATCATAATGTTGATGACATTTTCATTCGGTGTTCTCCCTCCGCTGTGAGAGGTAGGCTGTTGTCTGAGGACCGCTTTTTCAAGGCTTAAATAGCCACTTTGATTAAAAGGTTTGGCGGTGTCTGTGATAAGAATATCTAACAGCAAAAGATTAGAAAATAGCGTTTTCCACTTTTCTGGCCAGTCTATTTGGCTATCAAGATTATCATAATAACGCATGTTACTCGTTAGTCGTTGCTTAAAGCCTTGTGCCTCGAAGGGGTTTAATGCAAAGGTCGATTGTTGATTGTACCTTTCTCTAAGGTCTTCTTCGCCTTTGGTGGTGACGAGATGTGCATTGCTGATTTCAGGTCGGCCGACACGATCAATAATGCGCTCAGGGTATGATTTATCACTAATTTGGCCGGCAGAGCCTACTAATTTTCCTGACAGCGCCGGTAGTTGCTTATCAATATCTATTTCAATGACGATGCTGAGTACGTTCAAATAGGTTAAGTTGTTGGAAGCATCGGCTTCCGGAATTTTATAGTCAAATACCAAGGTGCTGAACCAGTTGGAGTCGAATAAAAAAGGATCGGCACGCTTTCCAGCAAATAGAGAAATCCCTTTTTTACTATCAATTATTGACTGATTATTTCTGGTAGTTACTTTATCCCCGGAAGGAAATTGACAGCTAATAGGGTAATCCCTTCCGGCATGGGGATTAATTGCAGTACAGTCAATCTGAAGTATGCGTGATTTAGCCATGACAGAGGTGGTTACGCCCTTACCCTGAAAGTTAACTTCGGACAGTAGAAAAGAATAAGTTAGTTTTTCAGAGAAATGCCCCTTTGAAGGAACAAAAGGATAACTATTAAGGATGAGAACGAGATGATTTTTTTTGGTTGGGCTGACAAAGGTGTATAGATCGGTAATGTCAGCGACAGGGTGTTGAATACTTATTTTACCATCGACATGATCGCTTGAGTGTGTATGAGTGCCAAGTAAAAATAAAATGACTAAAGTGAGTTGACGTAGCTGTCTAGAAAACATGTTCTTATCATTCATAAGTAATACGTTGATTCTAACGTTATTTGAAAATATTTTCTATGCGGGTGTATTTTTTAATTTTTTTATATATAAATTACAGTTTTAATTTTTGAATTAATGAGAATCTTTGATGTCAATTGATAAATATCTGCATGGCTTTAGAGGTTGTTTATGTGTGTTTTTAATGCGAAAAAAAATATTTTTATGACAGTAAAAAACAACTGCTTATATTTTTTTTTATTTTTTTTTATTTATT
>CAKMZU010000153.1:3868-5194 GCA_929200485.1 uncultured Gammaproteobacteria bacterium
AGAGGGAAGAATAATTAATCCAGAAAACCAAAAACTTCCTTTGCCTAAAAGCTCTCCTCTCCTGGATAAAAAATATGTAAATCTCGCAATTCTAGGTGTTTTGTTGTACAGGTCTTCTGCAGAGGGTGTAAGTATTTCTTCTGGA
This sequence comes from uncultured Gammaproteobacteria bacterium, assembly GCA_929200485.1. Taxonomy (GTDB): domain Bacteria; phylum Pseudomonadota; class Gammaproteobacteria; order Pseudomonadales; family DT-91; genus CAKMZU01. Next base: position 4,014 of record CAKMZU010000153.1, read on the forward strand.
GAGCTTCAGGCGAAGTATTCTCTCGATAAAGTATTAAAGCAAAAAAGCGAAATAGAATTGTCATCGCTATGGAAGGTTCTAGAGGAGGATGGTGGTTGTGAAATGATGGGGGCTCTTCATTCACGATATGATGTAGGAGATTATTTAACTATAGCAGCACGAAAGTCATTCGCAAATGATGTGATTCTGCCCGATAAATCCGATTTGGAAAAGTTAAAACAAGTATCAGAAAGTACTTCAGTTAGTAGTTGTCCTGTTTCAGGGAAAACAAGTAATGGTCAATCCGGAACTGGTGCTGGAGTCTTTAATTTTGTTTCTGATAATGCTGGTGGTGTAGGCCAGTCAAAAAATCCCTGCAAGTTTAGTTTTGGGCAAATGTCTGTAAACAATTCCGGTCGAACGGAACTCTTTAGTGCTTATAATAATGCATTAAAAACTACTGGTAGAAAAACCAATTTTGGTGAAGATGCTCCTTTAGAATCTAGTCATCAATTTACTTTTGTTTCTGAGGGTGAAGCACTGTTCCGGTCGAAACAAACAGAAGCAGGTTCTGTTAAGCAAGATTTAGAGAGAGTCAACTCTGTTAGAAAAGATTTATTTGAAGATCATATGATGATTTCTGAGGCGCAAGAGAAACTTCCACCCTGTTTAGATGTAATTGAAACTATGATAGGTGAGCCAATTTCCGGAGAGTCATGGTTTCAGGAACTAATTAAACAAAAGCCTTACAAGGATTTGCATGAAAAATTGCGTATCGAGTCTAAATAAGGAGTTTAATTGGTTTTTGTCTGTTTTGTATAGTTATGATGGAAGCTAGCTAATGGATGCAGAGAGCTTTTCAATACTAAGGATCTGAATGCGTGTTTTTTCAATGCTGATTGCCTGATCTTTTTTAAGCTTATTGATCGAGCGACAAACGGTTTCGACACTCAGACCTAAGTAGTTTGCGATTTCATTTCGAGGGAAATTAAATTCATTTGCCTGGTTGGTTGAATTAATACGCCTATTAATATTCAGGATAAATGCGGCTAAACGTGTCGTCGCATCCGTTTTATTCAAGAGTGCAATATGGCTTTTTGTTTTCAATTGCTCACGAATAAGTAAGCTATTTATCTGTTGAATAAAGGTGGGAGATGCTTTTAAAAAGCTAACGGGAAATTGCTGGAGTTCGGAGTCAACTA
>CAKMZU010000153.1:5204-8453 GCA_929200485.1 uncultured Gammaproteobacteria bacterium
CTATGCTGGCTGTGTGGGAGGCGTAAGCCGGCTGGATGAATGATTCCAATCCGAATATTTCTCCTGGCAGATAAAAGTGCGTGATTTGCTCAACCCCGTCTGCGGTTAGTCGAAAGTCCTTCACCATGCCTTTTTTTACTCTGTATAAGCTTGATGCATATTCTCCAGCTTTATAGATAAATTGTTTTTTTGGGGGAGTGATGAATTTACATGCAAAGTTACTTAAGAAATCAGTGCTTTCTATGGGTGTATTTGTTGACGGTTGTACTAGCGCGAAATCACTCATTTAGATTCCGCCGACAGCTCATGAGAATAGGAAGGAGCTAATAGCAACAAATAAGTGCTAATACTGATCAAAACAACGCAGATAACGACAATGGCGAGTGGCTCAGGGTGTCGGTTTAAGAACAAACCTGCTAAAAACCCTGCTGCAGATGCGACCGTCATTTGTATAAAGCCTAAAAGTGCTGACGCTGTAGCGGCAATATTTGAATAATTTTGCAAGGCGAGGGACGTGGAGATCGGTGAGATCATCCCCATGGTGAATGCAAGTAATAACATCGGAATGATAAGGCTTAACGGGTGAAACCAATAATGCGTTAAGTGAAATAACAGCACACTTGCGAAAAGCGCGATACCAAGGCCTAATTTGAAGGGGGTACGCCAATGGTAACGATCGCTCATTCTTACTGCAGCAAAATTCCCCGCGATAAACCCTGTGACGATGAAAACAAAATACGCACCAAACAAGATGGTAGGAATGTTATAAAAATTCATCATTAAGAACGGCGCAACCGATAGAAAGGCGAAAAGTGGTGCGTAGAGAAAAGATCCCGTCAGCACACTACCCATGTAACGCTTGTCTTTAATGAGTGTGGCGATATTAGTTGATATGGCTTTAATCGTGAAGGGTTGAGGCGTTTGTAAGCTTTCACGGATAAAAAAGAATGCCAATAACCAAATGACAGCACCACAAATGGCAAGGAAGTAAAATGTCCACTGCCAGGTTGCCACTTCAAGTATCAAACTGCCAATGGTTGGTGCCGCAACGGGAGCAATCGCCATCATCGATGAAACGGTTGCCAACGCTTTTGTTGCCTCTTCTTTTTTGAAACGGTCTCGTATGATCGCTCGACTTAAGATGGGTGCGACACAGGCGCTGACTCCCTGAAGAAAACAAAAGGCAATTAACTGTTCAATTGAAGCAGCCAATGCACAAAAAATCGAGGCAACAATATAGATGCCAAGACCTATCAATAATATTGGCTTGCGACCAAAGCTATCTGATAATGGCCCACACAATAAATGAAAAATTGCAAAGCCCAATAAATAGCTCGACAGCGTGAGTTGTACTTGCGAAATATTGGCATCAAAGAACCCTTGCATTGACGGAAAAGCTGGCAAATAGAGATCAATGGTTAGAGGGCCTAACGCAATGATGGATGCCAGTAGTATCAATAACGAACGGTTTTGCATGTTTTTTATTTTTGCTTTTTAAAGATAGTTTTTCATATGTAAACAGATTGGCTCTAATTCCCTCAGCACGTTTTATGCTTATCATGGCCAGAAGTATAATAGTCAGGAGAGCGAGGTATCGTTTATTGTATGTTGCAAGATCGTATTTGCCGATCGATAATCCAGGAACATGCGAGCTTGTTCCTGAATCTTTTGCCAAGTGTTAAGTAGCAGACTTAATAAGCGTTAAAATGCGCCTTAAGTCGCAGCGTTTATCTCTTCATTTGATTCAACGTTTTTGGCGGTTGTGTCAATCAATTGATCGATTGAACGTAGTCGAGTGGAAAAGCTTGCAAGGATAACCCATATCAGTAAAAGACAGCCGATGGCACTGATTAATACCGCAACGCCTCTACCTTCGCCTATGCCATAAAGTGACTCAAGGTGTGGTGATAGCCAGCCTGACTCGGTCATTGCGGGGGCAAAGACTTTATCTGACAGAGGGCCTACGATAATAAAGCACAGTGCCTGGCAAAATCCCAGTATGAAGTTTCGAATGCCTATAACCCGTCCAAGCATGTGAGGCTCAATTTTTCGTTGGAACAATGTGCGGCTGTTGGTATCAAAAACCGGATAGCAGCACATAACCAGAAAGCCTCCAATAGCAATCCATGTCGGTGACGTGGTGAGTGGGATAAGGACACAGCTTATGCCGACTAAGGCTGCCATTGTTATCATCACGGGTATATGTTTTTTGGCTTGGGGAATAGCAACCATAAACAAGCTGCCTACGATAATGCCAAAGCTTGCAAACGATAAGGTCATGCCCATGGTTTTTGCATCAGTAATTGACAGCAGCATGGGTTGAACCAGTATGGCAATGGACATCGTAATCGAAACGGTTATCGCATAGAAAACAATCAAACGGCTGAAATGGGGATTTGCCAATAAGAAATTGCCGGTTTGTTTAATGGTGGTAAGCAGTGGCGTTTGCTTGTTATTTTCTGATGAGCTTTCACTGGCTTCAGGCGGTTTAGGGATGTGACAGAGACAAACAATGCCAAGAGAGGCTAACAAAATGAATGCGTTTGCGGTAATGATTATTTCTAATCCAGCTTCTGTATAAAGCGTACCTGAAAGTGCGGGGGTTACCAGCTCGATTAACCCAAGCCCCATAGCGATTAATCCATTGGCTTTGGATAGTTTATCCTCAGGAACCATTAATGGAATGCTGGCAGACAGTGTTGGTAATACAAATGCGGCAATGGTTGAGTTTAAGCTCACAAGGCCAATGATGTTGGTGCTGGTTAGCCATCCCTTGGCATTTAATAAATATAAAAGTCCAACAACGCCAATTGACCCAAGGTTGGCTAAAGCGAGAACCCATTTTCGAGAAAATTTATCAACAATAGCGCCAGCTAATGGGCTGAGTAAGAAAATCGGTAATATGTTGGCAAGTGCAATAGCGGTATAAATAGTGGTTGAGCCATTTTCCTGATATGCATAGATTCCCAGTGCAAAGCCTGTGAGTGAACAGCCAAATAAAGCAAGCGCTTGACCAGATAATAAATAAAAGAAATGACGATAAGTGCTGTTGAGCATAAAAGAATTTTTTGCTTGGCATCTTAGCGCGTTTAGCCCTTTTAATAAAAATACTTTTATGATTTATGGAACTTTTTATGAGCTTTCGAGTAAGTGTTCACTATATGAAGGGGAAAAAGTTTAGAAGACTAAGGCTGCACTAGTACTTCGTTTCACAGCATTTGTCCTGTTCAGTGGCTCAGTAAAATGTTC
>CAKMZU010000154.1:0-2523 GCA_929200485.1 uncultured Gammaproteobacteria bacterium
CATGAACATTTTACTGAGCCACTGAACAGGACAAATGCTGTGAAACGAAGTACTAAGTTTCATTCCAGAGCGCTCGTCTGGATTGGGTAAACGAAGCATAACAAAAATTGTACTTTAAAATATAAGTAGGAGACTGAACTTGTGACATTGCGACGAGCATAGAGTACCGCTATATTTCAGACATAAAATGCTCACTGACAATGACGGTAAAGATTCATCTAAGAACTCAACACCCCAATAAATATTAAAAGGTACAAAAAAGTTTACGTCATTGTTTGATCAAGTTCCTTTACTTGAGCCACAGGTTGTTAGTTAGTTAAAATTCTGCCAATGAATTTCCTTACCGATCAGCATCACTTGTCTTCCGGCTGAGTTGAGAGCTACGCCAATTTGCCAACTCTATCCCCAAAGCACTAATCATTAGTGACGATATTACCGCAGCTTATGTTAATATGAATCGGTAAAGGCCTATATTTATTGATTAAACAGGTAATAAACAGCGCTTTATCAAGCGCTCGTTACGGCTATCAAGCAAAACGTCAACAATGATAACAAGACCTTGATTTCGCCGGCCTAAAAAAAGGGCGTGGGCGAATACGGTTATTTCATCGCTATTTGTTAGATAACTTTAAAGGGGCAGAAGGATTAGATGGAATCCCTTACTCTACTGTTCAGTCATGGTTTAACGATGTCGCCCCCCCGTTTTCAAAGGTCAACCCCGTCATAGATAAACTTCATGAACATGCAGAATTTTCGGTCGATACAGATCAAATTAAACTCTGGTGGAAAATGAATGGCGAATCGCCCTTTGAACAGCATAACTTAAGTAAAGAGAAGCAGCTTAAAGTCGATATTGAGATTAATTATTATATTCGCGAGTTTTGTGGTGAAGATTTTGATAACATAGATGCCGACAAGTTAGCTCTTGTCGTGGAGAAAGCTCACTCTGAAGCGTTAGATTACGCCAACCCTAAAGTTACCGATATACCCAGGCAGTTGATGAAACTCCTCGTTCAAGATGAAATAAAAAAGATAATAGATTAGCCGTGAAGGTTTTATTTTTCATATCCCTTATACTTTCTGCTTTATCTTACTCTGCGCCACATTTGACGGTTGTCATTCCAGAGAGAAAAGAAAGTATTCTCAATCTAGCTGAAGAAATCGTTGGAGATAGACATTCAGCCATCACTCTGATGTCTGACATTGACCAAGCCAGACAAAGCGATCTTTATATTTGCTTAGGTGATGCTGCCTGCGCTATCAGTAAAGACGCTATCAAACAAAAAAACATTATCGGTGTTTTTGTTTCTGATCAGGAAAAATTTGCAGCGTCGCCAAATTTTTACCCTATTTATCAAGATATTACCTTTGAAAAGCAACTGGCGTTAATTTCGCAAGTAACTAACAAGGGGCAGTACAAGGTGGCGTTTCTTGAAAACCAAGATACATTTTTTGTTGTCAACAATGAAGGATACGCCTTAAGCCAAATCTACATGAGAAATAACGAATCGCTTTCGATTTTCATAAAAAAAAGAATAAGAAACACCCATCCTGACTTTCTGGTTTTGAGCCAAAAATCAAACTTAACAACCGCTGAAATATCAATGATATTAATGCTTGCTTATGAATTTGAATTGCCTGTGATTGGCTATTCAAGAAATGTGGTTGCTAACGGCGCTGGAGCGACCGCTTCTGTTTTTCTTGATAAAGAGATTATTGTAAAAATGGCCAAGGAAGCCATTGAAAAATATTTGGTAACAAACGGTACGCAAGAAGAAATACACAAATCAGGGAAGGCGAAAGTAATATTTAATGGCAATTTATTAAGGAAATACGGCCTTAATAAATACAAAGGCGAGACAATCTAAGGTGTCGAAAAAAAGAAACAAGTCGCTTGCAATTTGGCTGATGATTATAGCCACACTGATTGTTATCGTGGGTAATCTGCCGGTTATTGTCTTTGAACTACATTCGGACATGGATGACTTTGAAAGCAGAAATAAATCATCACTCGATTTAATCCATGACTTTTCAAGTCTAGGCGTTCTTGGCTTTGCGATAGAAACACAAAATAAGATGCTCATAGAAAAATCTGTGCAGAGCATTTTAAATCAGGGGTTTGTTAGCAAAGTCAATGTACTTGATATGCATGGAAATTTAGTTTTTGAGTCAACAAAAGACAATTTCTCTATCACGAGTACGGATAAGATCATAGACATCCCGATTATGAAGCTGTCAACCTTTGAAAATCACGATGCTTTATTTAATGATTTCATTGAGACAGATGAGAAAGGAAAGGCTGCAAAAGCGGGCAAGCTAACCATCTATACAACAAAAAAATTATATCAGGAAGCGCAGTTATCAAGATTCTCAAAGTATATCGGGATACTTATTGGGGTCTTATTGATTATGGCGCTTATTTTTCATTTCGTGATAAAAAAAATCACACGCTCAGTCATTAAATTGCTTCAAAGTGCAAGAAAGTTAGCTGATGGTGAAACAGGGATCAGAGTAGCTAATGAC
>CAKMZU010000154.1:2533-2939 GCA_929200485.1 uncultured Gammaproteobacteria bacterium
GATGAACTCAGCGAATGAAAGAAGCAGTATTTTGCAGATAGCTGCACACGAACTTAAAACACCCATTGCCCATATCAAGTCCAGATTAAATATAGCAATAGAGTTCTCTGACACGAAAGAAGCGAAAAAACAAATAAGAAACTGTCTGGATAATGTTCATGAAATAAATAGACATATTACCTCCGTATTGAATATGACTGCCATTGACCGCGGCAACTATAAACCCAATGTGAAGTGGGTCAATCCGTCAAGTTTGATAAAAAGAGTCATAGAACCTTTTGAATCCAAGATATATTCAAAACCCGATTTACAACTCATCAATCGAAGCGACAGCAGTCTTGAAGGTAATGAGATTTTTATCGACTTTGATATCGTGAGTGTCATCATCGGAAATTCTATTGATAAT
>CAKMZU010000154.1:2949-3930 GCA_929200485.1 uncultured Gammaproteobacteria bacterium
ATTGATAATGGCATTAAATATACCGACGAAGGCTTCGTGAGAGTCAATGCTGAAATTGATGAAGAAAAAGAATTATTTTTAGTCACCATTACCGATACAGGTATTGGATTGAATGACAAAGAATTGCACTTGCTGCGAACCTCACCAAGAAAATTGGAACCCAATATCATCTCAAGAAAAAGGGACGGGTGGGGAATAGGAATGCAGACCATGCAGAAGTTTTGTGGAATACTCGGCGCTTCATTCCATATTGAATCGAATATAGGCCTTGGCACCAAACTCTCTTTTGGCTTCCCGGTTAGTTTCAGAAAAGTTGCCAGCAACATGGCAACACCTGTACCTTCCCAGTTTGACAGCGTGCGGTCCATATTTTATACCAAAAATACACAGGTTCATGAATCCAGCGTTAAAGTACTCATCATTGATAATGACAAGGAGTACCTGGAGCTTATGTCTGAGCAGTTTTCACCTGCAATTATCAAAAGGAGTGATGTTGAGGTTTCTCTAACGAATGATGTTCCGCTCGCACTCGAGCGAATGGAAGAGGTTTATTTTGATTTGATCCTTATCGATTATCACATGGAAAAAGACGGTTTATATGTGCTTCGCCATATCGATCAAAATGAAAATCTTTGCAAAAACTCCATCAAGCATATCATTACGGTTGACTCTCAGATTGACGAACAAACAACTACTGAAATGCTCAAACTTTCAAATGGTATTCTTAACAAAGGAATCAGCACATCCGACCTAAGATCTCTTTTACAACGGGCCATTTTGAACGCTGTGTAAACTCCGAAGACATCCGAGAATAGCATTCGAGGATAAGTTTCATAGAAGTGAGATAAATTTTGGGGGGAATTCCTGCAGGTAGTCGACCTATTTAAGGGCGCACTTAAAAAGAAAGCGACGAAGAATTTAGCCACCTATCTGGAATTAAGCCACTTATCTGCAAGTTAGACCGAACAGACTGTTATCGGT
>CAKMZU010000154.1:3940-6759 GCA_929200485.1 uncultured Gammaproteobacteria bacterium
CGCTCCTAGAAATCCAGCTTGAACATAACGTAGATTTCATTTTTATTTTGAATGTACGATTTGCTTATCGAATAATCAATGACATCTACTGCAAAAGCATCATTCAAGTAGTAGGAATAACGTGTTTGCAATGATAAGGCACTGTCTGATAGTTCCCAATCGAAGGTGTAAGTAATGTCCGTTCGTCCATAGTATTCACCCGCTATATCAGAGTTGCCATAAAACGCGACTGCAACTGTATTTGCTTCCGAGAGCTCGGATACCCCATATACACTACCCGTATGCTTTGGATCTAACAGTGCCTCTGATTTAGCATTGGTTGAATAGTCCATATAAGCATAAATGATTCCCAGTTGAACAGGGTTGAGATCAAACGTCATTTCCGTCTCAAAACCCTGAATTCTATTGCTTGACGAGTTGTCTATGTGGTGCTGAAAAACCGCTACGGTATCATTCATCAAATCTTCGAGATCATCCTGAAATATTTTTAAATCTATTTGCATGTTATCGAAGTTGGTCAAATAGCTAATTTCATAAGATTTTATTTTTTCGGAGGATAACGTTGTACTAATTTTGTTTTTGTAAAAATATTCTAACTGGTACCGATTAAAAGGATTCTCGTTTATTGCCTTACCTTTATAGCGCCAGTCTCTGCTCGACTCGAGAGCATCGGGCGTTCTATACCCTTCCGAATAGGCAAAACGAAGGGTATTGTGCTCATTGAAATGCCAGTTAAAACTGCCTTTGACTGCGGTAACGGCTGAAAAGGTCTTACCGGATTCTGACGAGATGCCAAAATTAATGGTGTAGTGCTTCTGTTTATATTCAGATTGGCTATAGAGGTTATAACCATAGTTTTCAACCTCGCCACCAAGAAATATTTCAGAAGCGAATGTTTCACGATACGAATTAACACCAAAAATCGTTCTGAATCCTGAGGTAATTTCCATTTCATAACTGGCATCCAGATTTAATCGCTCTGTCCTCGGTCTTTGTGAGATTTCGTAGCAGCTTTTATGGAATGCCGCCTGACCTAACGATTGTCTTTCAGACTTATATTCGTTAATAAGGCTATTTTCTTCTTGAGTCAATTGACTTTGATCATATGGATTATCAAATGCCACTGCATACGAAAGGTCTGGATTTATGTCTGATAATCTCGCTAACGATTCGATATAAAAATAAGCAGGGTTACAGATTTGCCAGTCCTGTTCTGAATTAAATTTCTGGTTACCCATTGATAATCGAAACACTTTATCTATTTGATCAAATTCATAATCAAAAAACAGATCAAGCTTTGCTGATGAAAATTTATCATTAGGGTCATTATTTATGGGCTGATTGTCCCCTGCCCCCGAGGCAAAACTCGATCCATGCTCACCGTCAATGAGGCCGACATACAGACTGAATTTATGCTGGTCTTTGTCATAAAAAAGTTTCCCATTAATCTGCTTCGAATCCGTGTAATCCCATCGTTTTGTTACACCATCGGGTTCGTAGTCAAAACCGTCCGTTTTTTGAAGGGACACGGTCACTGAGAACAATAAGTCACGGGTTATTCTGTCACTGGCTGCGCCATTGATAATGTGGGTTTGACGGGAACCTGTAATGTATTTTAGAGAAGCGCCCTCAAGATCTAAAGGGGTGAAAGTATCCAGATTCATTTGAGCCATAAAGCTTCTATCACCAAAGTTTGCACCGCCCGGGCTTCGAGAAACACTGATTCGCTTGATGTCACTAAAATTGAATTGTCGCCAGCTATTTTTATGTATCTGGCCAATGGTATAATCATGGCCATTAAATCGAATCCCCATTCGTTGCTTTACAGCATTTGTGCCATGATATTGAATGAATGGGTTATAATCTGTTGATGAAGCAACGACCATTCCCGGTATAAGCCGCATGGCTTCTTCGGTTTTGTAGATCCCCAATTTTTCAAGCAAATCATAGCCAACCTCAGAAAATGCCGAGGGCATATCTGATTCAATCTGATTGAGGTTGGAAATACCCTTAATCGGAGGCAGGCTTGGCTGCTCACTTTCAGTGCCCTCAGTTAAAAGATCAAAAGAGAATACGTTAGAGGTCAAAGCAACCAAAAAGACAGGAAATAACTTGAAGTGCATAGATTTAAAAGCTTTCTTTAATATGATGGCGATAAAGTTTATTTTTATAACGATCGCTAAAAATAGCCATCTCATCTTTGGGTAATTGGATTTGAGCGATAACCGAGCCATTTGGCGTTGAAACAAAATGGATAAAGTTACTCCAGGGCCATAAAACAGGATTGTACCATACTGGATCTGAACCAAATTTTATTTCATAGCCTTTAAAACATGTCCAGTTGTTAAAGGTTGTTCCACCCTCTATGATATCAAGCCCTAAACCAACCAAGGCTTCAGTTTTTCGCTGATCAAGCAGCCCTTCAAGATACGCAAGATCCTGACTGACCGAGTCTCGGGTAACCTGTGAAAACAGGCTTCTTATTGACAAAGCCAAATCTTCTATGGATGTGGTACAAACCTCATCTGTTGACCACAGCTCATTGGTCACGCTTCGCATCGCCAAAGCGTTACCAAAATATCCTGACGATAAAGGTATGTCATTTCTGGCTCTAAAGTTAATCACATTATTGACTTTACTTTGTGAACCTGGCGCTCGACTTAGTGCAATTTCTTTCCAGATAAGCGCGGTTAGTGCATCTTGTGTTGATACCCATCCCTGCTTACCCGATGCTAGTATTGTCTTCGTTACCCCTTTTTTCAACGCTGACAATTCGTCCCTGCTGTAACTAAAACACTGGGTTTCATTGCGGATGTCGG
>CAKMZU010000154.1:6769-8425 GCA_929200485.1 uncultured Gammaproteobacteria bacterium
CGGCTAGCTATTGTTAATCCTTGAATTGCGCCGACCAGTGCTAATGGCTCCAGATGACTTTTTTTGCTTTTATCCAAACCCTGATGTAATGCCGTAAACTCTATTCTTTTATGATCTACAGGTTTTAAATCCATCAAATGCCCATTAAACAGAGCTGACCATGCATGAAAAAAATCAAATGCCGATGACGCATCAGCAACAATATGACTGTGAGCAAAGGCGAGAATACTGCCACCACCGTTTAAACGGGTAATTTTTATAGCGGCGACTGGCCCTTTCCTGTCTAAAGTGGCGTTAGGTAATGTATGGGTTGTGAGTTTTTTATAAATTGGGTTAACTGGATTGTTAGCGTCTAAATCCGTCAATTTTAGTTTGCTATGTATGATTGTTACCGGCAGGCCGCTATCATCACATGTTAATACAGGCTTACCCATGTCCCCTTTGTAAACCCTACCCGAAAACTGAGGATAAATGGACAGCGCTTGCTTTAACGAAGCAATCAGTAAGTCAACATCAATGTCGATGTCATAGACAAACACATGGTTAACATAGGAGTCGCTCAGCACCAAATCCATGCCGGAGAGAGGGATGGATAAATCAGTCGGCTGTCCGCTTTGAACGAGATACTTTTTTCTTATTATTTTGGCTAGCATGATTGTATCTGTAAGAAAGTTTGCGTGATAAGACATCTTCACGCAAGGTTGGCGATTTTAGTCATACTGCCATGAAAAAGCAAAGATGTAGTTCACGGATTAAAGGGAGCCAGGAGGCCGCCGTCCGAGAACAGTCTGTTCGACCTAAAACATAAGCCAAGGGAACCACTTATTAAAATGGCCATCTATAGCCTAATGGATGAAACTTGCGTAACAGACATCAATCACATGAAGTTATTTATACTTATTTTCTTCTTATTCTCCTGGTTTAAATATGCGTACTCCGGGATTGTCGAGAGCCCAGAATTAAGCATAAGAACAAAAAAGCTACTTCAACCTATACTTAATAGTCATCAAGCGATAAACGTTAAAAACATCCCTGCTATTCAATTATCTTCCCTCATACTACTTGCCAATCAATTACATCAAGATGCAATCTCTAAGCTGGCTATGATTCAAACAGGAGATAAAACAGACGAATACGATGCATTGAAATCATCCGTCGTTAATGGCGATACGCTAGCAGATGAGAAGCATGAAAGGCTTTGGAATTTTCTAGGGGAGTTAGCCAACGCACCAGAACTTAACGATAATCTTGCTATAATGATGCAATCGGTAAAGAATTTGAATCATGAAAGCCTGAAGTTCCTATGTGAACCGAATAGATTATCAAAGATGGCCCTCAATGCAATTCAAAAAATTAAAATAGACGACAGCAACTCGGTTAACCAAATAGTGATTGACGCATTTTTATCCCGCGCTTACGCATTTAAAACTTTTGTCGATACACTTTTTCCGAAGCAGGCTGAAATGAAATAATCGCCATGAACTCCACTGCCATGCACAAAGCGCACGCAACCGATGGCCTTTGTTAAGCACTACTGTTAAGGGAGTACAAATATGAACGCTAACACTTCTTCACATCATGATATGAGAAAAGCTTTACAAGTGATTGGTTAAATCGCCTGATACAAGATTGTTCTCGGATGGCCTATTAGGAGGG
>CAKMZU010000155.1 GCA_929200485.1 uncultured Gammaproteobacteria bacterium
CCCTAGGGGGTTCGAACCCCTGTTACCGCCGTGAAAGGGCGGTGTCCTAGGCCACTAGACGAAGGGGACACTGCGTAAACAACCTGAAAGATACTTTCAATCTTTGATGTCGTTTTGCCCCTATGAGCTACTGCTAAGTGCGTCTCAACTCAAGGAAGCGCGTATTCTATAGATCTAATTTAGATAAGCAAGAGTTTTTTCATTATTTTTTTCTGTCTATTTTATAACCTTACCGTTTGTTTTTATTCAGCTTTTTAATTCACTTATTCAAACTGGGTTGTTGTTAAGATCACTATAGAAAAAACGAATGATATATTGTAACATCCGCCCCTTGCATACCCCTAACCGGATACTCCTGTCTTGATTAGCTTCAAAATATTAAGTGCCAGCATTATCTTTTTTATTAGCCTGATCTCTGGCGGATACCCGTTCTTTAAGCGCTTAAAAAACAAGAGCCATCTGAGCTTACCCAAAGCCGAAGCCTTTGCCTCCGGTATTTTTTTAGGTGCCGGTCTTATTCACATGTTAGGTGAGTCCTCCAGAGACTTTATTGCCATGGGCGTTGATTACCCACTGCCTTTTCTCATCGCCGGGATGGTATTTTTAGGATTCCTTCTTTTAGAGCACGTCGCCAAGGAGCTTTATCATCACCCGGAGCAATCCAAATCGGCCTTTGCGATTGTGGCTTTTATCATGCTATCTATCCACGGTTTTCTTGCGGGTGCCGCCCTTGGCATCACCAGCTCAATCTCTCTAGCGGTCATCGTGTTTATTGCCATACTGGCTCACAAATGGGCCGAGAGCTTTGCATTAGCCTTGCAACTAACGAAAGCGCCCTTTCGCTTTTTGTTTGCGTTAAGCTTGTTTATCATTTTCGCACTAATGACACCGCTGGGCATATTCACAGGCTCATACATTGTCGAGTCGCTTGAGCACCTGCATTTTATTGAGCCAACCTTTTTAGCGCTGGCCGCAGGCACCTTCCTCTATCTAGGCTCACTGCACGGGCTAGAAAAATCCGTCCTTATCTCTGAGTGCTGCAACCTGAATGTGTTTTTCTATGTCATTGCCGGTTTCTCGCTGATGGCACTGATTGGTTTGTGGGTTTAACCTTCAGCCGCCTCAATCCAAACACTCAACCAAAACAGCGTAAACACCGATATAAATGATCAGAAAGCCCATTTTTACTCATTTTATTAACTAATTCCGCAACCAGCACAAAGAATAACAGTTTTGTCACTTGCGATTTTTTACCATCACATTAAAGTGACACTTAATAAAAAAATAGCTTCTAACAATCATAACAAGGCTAATGTATGGACGTTTTAAAGGGTCTTCAAAAACAGGCTTTTAAAGGTTTCGCAACAGGACTTTTATCCCTTTCTGTACTTTTTTCTCACGCTGACAATTCTGCCCTGCCCGGCTTCACTAAAGGTTTGGAGATTGCGCACAAACAAAAAGAACGTGACAAAGGCTGGGTTGATTCTCAAAGTGAGATGAAGATGATTCTTCGCTCAGCCAGCGGCAAAGAAAATACCCGTTTTATTAAATTGAAAAGCCTTGAAGTCCCTACTGATGGTGACAAGTCACTCATGGTATTTGAACAGCCAAAAGATGTTGCTGGTACGGCATTCCTTACCTTCTCACACATTGAAAAAGCCGATGATCAGTGGATTTATTTACCTGCCTTAAAACGTATTAAGCGTATCGCATCTAAAAAGAAAACCGGCTCTTTTATGGGCTCAGAATTCAGTTTTGAAGATTTAAGCTCATTTGCAGTGGAAAAATACGACTTCAACTACTTGCGTGATGAAAAGTGCGGTGAAGAGACTTGTTTCGTGGTCGAGTCATTCCCTAAAGATAAATACAGTGGTTACACCCGCCTTATTTCATGGATCGACCAATCTCATTACCGCGTGCATAAAATTGAATTCTACGACAAGAAAAAAGCGCTATTAAAGGTGATGACAGTTAAAAACTATGAGCTTCACGGTGATAAATTCTGGCGTCCTACTCACTCGATCATGGAAAACAAGCAAACCGGCAAAGCCACCGAAATGTTCTGGCAGAACATGCGACTTAGCACCGGCCTTAAGCCTGAAGATTTCAGTAAAAACAATCTGAAAAGGGCCAAATAATCCATGAGCGCATTATTTTCCAGATGCAAGGAGCTTTTGGCATTTGCCATGGCTCCATTAGCACTTTCCCCTGTTGCGCTTTCAGAGATTGATAAATCCGGCTACATCGAAGCTGAATTTCGTTACTACCCCTCTGAAGCACTATTTGAAAATCAGGATCGCTTCTTTTATTCATTAGGCATTGCGCCTGAACTCGAGTGGACAAGCGAAGACGAAAGCCACCAAGTCACGTTTAAACCTTTCGGCCGTTTTTCAAGCTCTGAAGGTAACCGTACCCATGCGGATATCCGTGAGTTTTATTACCTATACGCAGGCACAGGCTGGCAAATTGAAGCTGGGATTAACAAAGTCTACTGGGGTGTGGCTGAATCTGCTCACCTGGTCGATGTGATTAACCAAACCGACGTTGTCGAAGCCTTTAATGGCGAAGAAAAACTCGGCCAGCCGTTGATTGGCTTAGGGCTTGAAAATGCCTATGGCAACTTCGATTTTTATATCCTGCCATATTTTCGTAAGCGTGAGTTAACCACTTATGATGAGCCGTATTTAATCAGCTTCCCAAGTAAAGAAGAAGCGACTAATGTCGATAAGGACAAAGTCAGTTTTGAATCAAAAAACAACGAGAGTAATATCGACCTGGCAGCGCGCTGGGCACAAAGCTTTAATGACTTGGATGTAGGTATTTCAGTTTTTCATGGTATTGATCGGGAAGCTTTGTTAATTCCCGCCAATGTCGATATGGGCAAAGCTCAACAGGCTTTAGACGATGGCATAGTTCAATCGAATGCAGAAGCACTCATTTACGGCTTAGATACTTTAGCACTTTACTACCAGAACTTAACCCAAGTGGGGTTAGAGCTTCAATACCTTTACGATGATCTTATCTTCAAGTTTGAAGGTACAAGTAAATACCAAACCAAAGGTAACTACTTATCTTATGCTACTGGTATCGAATACACCTTTGCTGATGTAGATGCCTTGATGGGCGCTGATGTAGGCATTCTTGTTGAGTACCTTTGGAACAACCGAAAGTCTATAAACATCACAGAAGAGTCTTTAGCGTTAACAGGACTACCAGAGACATTATTTAATGGTCAACAATTGATCATGGAAGGCACGTTGCTATCCCCATTTGAAAACGATGTCTTTATCGGTACGCGATTCAATCTCAATAACGTCGATTCAACGCAATTTGTTGCAGGCATCATTCATGACCTTGAAACCCATACACAAATGAGCACCTTTGAAGGCTCAACCCGTATTGGCGATTCCGTCCGAATCAGTATTAATGCTTATTTTCTTACCAATGTAGAGAAAAATTCAGCGTTCTATTTTTCACGCCGTGATGATATGGTTGAATTTAAAACCGCTTGGTTTTTCTAAAACCCGGCTCATGACATCAAACCTGTTTCAGGTTTGATTCCGTTATTAAATATCCTTCACCATGTCCTGCAGAGAGCGAATTGCTTGCTCTCTCGCTCATCCTGAGCCCGTCGAAGGATGCTTTCGATACCAATATATTTGTTCTTTTGAATTTTAAATGAGTCTTTCGTTTATCCTTCTCCCCCTTACTGCTGCAACCTTATGGTTTGCCTCTCAAGTAATGCATCTACCAACACCGCCTTTTGCGGCGCACTCACACCAATAATCGGGCGGCTTTGTTGTACTTGGCCAATTTGATGATCAACCAAACTGATAATTTCAGCTTTAGTCAGAGTACCTTTAGAGGTATTAACCTGTTCAATAACCATATCTGCGCGCGTACCAACAACAACCGTCGCGCTTCTCCCCTTGCCACTTTTACAGTGAATGAACGTCTTTTTATGACTTGAAATAGCATTTTTCAAATAATCAATAGACCGGCTCAGCAATACGGGCGTCATCATGGTTCTATCTCGTGTTGCGAATTGTGTCAGTTCAACACCATCAACCCCTAAATCATCTTTAAGTGTACCGGGTTTAACTGGAATTTTATAACACCCCCCACCTAGCCCAACGGCGCTAGTTATGTCTAGACTTTGGCGCAGCGTGGGCACAACGGTCTCTAACTCAAATTCTTCTACAATTGATGCAACCGACATATTTTTTGTATTAGGGACATAATCTGGAATTTCTCTGGGGGATAAATGTTATCGATACCATCCCCCTGTAAAAAATTGATTTAAACGTCTGGTAAATCAGGTTTAACCTAAAAAAAACAGTTGAAAACAACAACTCCTTTGGAGTGTATATCAGGCAAAGAGCTTGGTAAATTGTAGTATTCACCCAAAGGGTAAGTGCTTATATTCAACTTGATCACCCCTAAACACAGTCACTATAGAGATTTTTTGAGTGTTAACTGCTGAATTTAGGTTTAACTGATGGAGTAGATTCAACCGACTGCTCATCGACGTTTTTTTGACTCAGTAGAATTCTTGCTACTACAATCTGATACTAGAAAAATCGGCAATAACAAAAGCACAAACAAAGCTTTCATGGTTTTTCAATCCCTTGAATTCACAGAAAATTGATTGAATCTCCTTATCAAGACTAGCAAAATTGCCCCAGATGACATAAATTTAGGCAATTTTACATAGGATTTGCTTATGCCTGTTGCTAGCCACCCTGCTTTTGAATTGATCCGTACACAAAACATCGACACGCTCAATGTTGAGGTGCAAGAATATCGGCACAAAAAAACAGGGGCTTCGCATTTTCATTTTGCCGCTGACAATAATGAAAATGTTTTTTTGGTTGGCCTTCGCACTGTTCCTATGGATCACAAAGGCGTCGCGCATATTCTCGAACATACCGCACTTTGTGGCAGCCAAAAATATAATGTTCGCGATCCATTTTTTATGATGATCAGGCGTTCACTCAATACCTTTATGAATGCCTTCACCAGTAATGACTGGACGGCTTACCCCTTCGCCAGCCAAAACAAGAAAGATTTTAACAACCTCTTGTCGGTTTATTTAGATGCCGTCTTTTTCGCCAACCTTGATGAGTTAGATTTTTTACAGGAAGGCCACCGCATTGAATTTGAAAAACCCGATGATGCGAACTCAGATCTGGTTTACAAAGGCGTTGTGTTTAATGAAATGAAAGGGGCAATGAGTTCCATTAACTCTTCTTTGTGGCAAATGCTCTGCAAATACCTTTTTTCAAGCACAACCTATCACTACAATAGCGGAGGCGACCCCCAGTTCATCACAGACCTTTCATATGATGAACTCAAGGCGTTTTATAAAGATCATTATCATCCCAGTAATGCCATGTTTATGACCTATGGCGATATTCCTGCAGCAGAGCATCAGGCACAATTTGAAGAAAAGGCGTTGCAGCATTTTGACATCAATGAAGAAGTGATTTCCGTCGGCAAAGAAAAACGTCATCTGGCCCCACTTCGCATTCAGGAAGCCTATGCGTTTGACAGCCCGGAAGACCCAACCGAAGCTACCAATCTCAACCTGGGCTGGCTGCTAGGACAAAATACCTCATTAACGGATGTACTCCATGCGCAATTATTAAGCTATGCATTATTGGAAAACAGCGCATCTCCTCTGCAACAATACCTTGAATCTACATCACTCGGTAAAGCACCATCGGCACTGTGTGGGCTTGAAGATAGCTACCATGAGTTAGTTTTTGTCTGCGGACTATCCGGCAGTAAAACAGAACATGCCGATCAATTTATAGCTGAAGTGCTTGGTGTATTAGAAAAAGTCGCTGAAGACGGTTTGCCGCAAGAGCGATTAGAAGCCATTGTGCATCAATTAGAATTATCCCAGCGTGAAATAGGCGGCGATGGTTACCCTTATGGGCTTCAAATGATGTTAACCGCCCTACCTTGTGTGACGCATCGTGGTGACCCAATGGAGCTATTAAACCTTGACCCTGTACTCGATAAGCTGCGCGAAGACATCAAAGACCCTAATTTCATCAAGGAACTGGTGAGAAAACTGCTTTTAGATAATCCTCACCGCGTGGAACTCATTGCCACAGCCGACAAGAACCTCTCTGAAAATGCCGTTGCGGCAGAAAAAGCGCAACTGGCCGACATTAAAGCATCACTTTCAGCTGAACAGAAAACAGCAATCATTGAAAAGACCCAGGCATTGCAGGAAAGACAACAGCTCGTTGAAGATGCCAGCGTATTACCCAAAGTCACGCTTTCAGATATTAAAGACGATATTCTGGTTCTTGAAGGCAGTAAGTTAAGTGACGAACCTAAATTGACCCATTATCAGCAAGGGACAAATGGCCTTGAATACCAGCAAATTATCTTGCCCCTGCCCGACCTAAGTGACAATGAAAAGCAACTGATGTCATTATACTGTCAATGTTTAACAGAGCTTGGCTTTACTGATACACCTTATCTTAACGTACAAAACCGTCAAAGTGCGGAAGTCGGCAGCATTCATGCGTACACCTCAATTAAATCCGACTCAAACAATGAGCAACAAACTAAAGGCTATCTTGTTTTATCAGCCAAAGCACTTCATCGAAATGCAGCTGCCATGTCGCAACTCATGAAAGATACCCTGCACAAGATTGTCTTTTCAGAATCTCAGCGTATTAAAGAATTGGTCAGCCAAATCAAACAACGTAAAGAACAATCTATCACTGGTAATGGCCACATGCTTGCTGCAGCCACAGCTGCAAGTAAAATGAGTGGTCTGGCCTCACTCAATCATAAACTCAGCGGCATTCCCTACTTAACCTTCTTAAAGCAACTTGACCAAGATTTGGCTGACGATCAGAAGTTAGCTACGCTTTGTGAAACCTTAGCAAGCATCCATAAAAAAATATTGAATCAACCGCTTGAAATTTTACTGATCAATGACACGCCAGATAATGAACTCAACCCAAGTGAATTAGTGAACCAGTGGAAAACATCAAGTGAAGACCCGAGCACTTTCAACCTCCCTGAAATGAGAGACAAGGTTGAGCAGGCTTGGATTGCCAACTCTCAAATTAATTTTTGTGCGCAGGCTTACCCGACCGTTCCTTTATTACACCCTGACTGCCCTGCGCTGACTGTTCTCGGTGGTTTTTTACGCAATGGCTTCCTGCATACGGCTATTCGTGAAAAAGGTGGGGCTTATGGAGCAGGCGCATCCCAAGACAGTAACTTAGCCTGTTTCAAGTTTTACTCTTATAGAGACCCACGCATTTCAGGCACATTAGAAGACTTTTCAGCCTCTATTGAATGGCTCATAAACAGCGATCACAGCAGTGATCAATTAGAAGAAGCCATCTTAGGCGTGATTGGTTCTTTGGATAAGCCTGCCTCCCCTGCGGGCGAAGCCAAACATGCATTTTTCAATGAGCTCTTTGGTATGACGCCTGAGAAAAGACGCGCATTCAGACACAGTTTGCTAGACGTAACCATTGATGATCTGAAGCGCGTTGCAAAGACCTATTTAACTAAGGAAAATGCCAGCATAGGTATTGTTACGAACGAAGGTCAAAAAGAAGAAGTTGAGGATTTAGGGTTAACGGTTACGGTTGTTTAAACCATTCAATTGACCTGAATAATCTGAACGCTTTACCGTCACCTTTCTTAAGCAGCAAAAGGTGACGGCTACTCAAATATTAAATGAAAGAAACAACCAGGAGACCGCCCGAAAACAAAAGAGCACAGCACTTATTACACAATCATATTTGTAAAGAGTTATTTTCTTTTTTCTAGTGTTTTTTTCTGGTGTTTTTTTCTGGTCTTTTTTCCTGTTTTTTTGTCAAGTAAATATTCATTCGATATCGTTTTAAAACTGACTCTTTCACTCGGTTTTCCTCCATCAAATACCCAAACAAGCCCTTCACGCTCCTGTTTATCATTTATCCTTGATAGACCATTAGCCTCCTGCAATATTTGATCGATAGTATCAGGTACATTCCTGTTTTCTGCGATGACAGGGCATATCGGCAGAGCTAAATCTTTACATATCTTAAGCATTTCAGTTTTGGGCAAATACGCATGTTTTTCTATATCATAAATATTAAATACGTACATTTTATGCCCATGTATTGCATAGCTGTTTTTTTGGATCTTATCTCCGACAATTTCAGCCTGTATTGCTAAATCTCTTTCCATTTGCCTAAGTTTATTTTCAAGATCATTCTCCACAGCCAGCTTCCAGAATGTATTTTCTGTGCTTTTCTCTAATTCATAATTTTTAGAACACACCCCAAAATGTTCACCCTTTTTATAAAAGGTAGAGCTTGCTCCATCGAGTTTTTCTGAAACAAAAAAATCTTTTCCTTTATATGATTCATAATCGGATGATAAATTTTGTATTCGCTC
>CAKMZU010000156.1 GCA_929200485.1 uncultured Gammaproteobacteria bacterium
CAAAAATTGTCGCAACCCCTTGCCCCATACCAATACACATAGTTGCAAGGCCAAACTGCTTGTCTTTTTGTTCTAGCAGATTAATCAATGAGGTGATAATACGTGTGCCGCTGCAACCTAGCGGATGCCCTAATGCTATCGCCCCACCATGCAAATTAACTTTTGTTTCCATATGATCAAGGAGCGATAAATCCTTCAGTACTGGCAAAGCCTGTGCTGAAAAGGCTTCATTCAACTCAATAATATCAATATCAGACATTTCAAGAGCCGCACGCTTGAGAGCTTTTTGTGATGCTGGAACGGGACCATACCCCATAATTGAGGGATCAACACCCGAAACTGCCATAGAAACCACCCGAGCTCTTGGCTTTAAGCCTAACTCCTGCGCCTTGTGAGCGGACATTAACAGAGTTGCCGAAGCACCATCGGTAATTTGAGACGAATTACCGGCCGTTACTGTGCCGCTTTTTGGATCAAATGCCGGCCTTAACTGGCCTAAATCCTCAACCGTGGTTTCTGGGCGAATAGTGGTATCTTCGGTCACCAAGGTCAAAACGCCATCATCATCATGACCTTCAATACCCACGATTTCATGACTAAACGCACCGGAGTCCTTTGCCGCCTGTGCTTTCTGATGGGAACGCACAGCAAAAGCATCTTGATCTGCACGACTAATGCCATGCAACATAGCTAAGCCTTCGGCCGTTAACCCCATCATCGCAGAAGCTTTGGCAACATGCTTGGAAGCCACAGGATTAAAATTAGCGCCTTTCATCATAGGTACATGCCCCATGTGTTCAACACCACCGGCAATAGCGACATCCGCATTACCTGTCATGATAGCCTGGGCTGCCGAGTGTAACGCAGACATAGACGAACCACATAAACGGTTAATCGTTTGCGCACCCACACTATGAGGCAAGTTGGTTAGAACGGAAACATTTCGTGCAATATTATGCCCCTGCTCTTCCGTCTGATTGACGCATCCCCAGAGCACATCTTCAACCATTGCAGGATCCAAGGCTGAATTTCGCTCAAGCAAGGCGTCAATTAATGGGGCGGATAAATTCTCGGCCCGCACGCTTCTAAATACACCACCTTTTGAACGCCCCATGGGAGTTCTGACACAATCGACTACAACGACGTCTTTTTTATGTAATGCCATAAGATTTCTCCCCTTACGCGTAAAATGATTGATTGCTATTGACCATAGACACCAGTAGATTCGGCGCCTCATAGGCTTTACCAAGATGCGCATAGGCTTTGGATTTTTCAATCAAGGCACTTAAGCCTACCGATTGCATATAGCGAACTGGCCCACCTCTAAATAATGGAAAGCCAATTCCCATTAACAATCCCATATCCGCATCCACAGGATCAGCAACGATTTTTTCCTCCAGGCATCGAACCACTTCAAAACACATCGGAATCATTAGTCGATCGATAATACTCTCATCATCTAGACTGGACTGGCCTTTCACCGCTGGTTTGATGACATCTAAAACGCTCGGATCAAAAATCTTCTTGAGCTTGCCTTTTTTATCCAATTCATACCGATAAAAACCCTGATGATTTTTTTGCCCATAATAATTGGCATCAAATAAAGCCTGCATAGCCGAGCCTTCAGGTTTATCCATTCGATCAGCAAAACCTTCAGCCATCACATTGGCTGCATGAACACCCGTATCAATGCCAACCACATCAATGAGATAAGCTGGCCCCATTGGCCAGCCGAATTTTTCCATGACTTTATCAACCGCAACAAAGTCTGCTCCCTCCTGAACTAACAAGTTGAAACTATTCAAATAAGGGAAAAGCACTCGATTAACATAAAAGCCTGGGCAATCATTGACAACGATTGGGGTTTTACCCATATCCAGCGCTAATTTTACTGTGGCAGCCACTGTTGATTCTGACGTTTTTACCCCTCGAATAACTTCAACCAAAGGCATCCGGTGCACTGGATTAAAAAAGTGCATACCACAGAAATTTTCAGGCCGCTTCAAAGGTTTAGCCATTTCTGTGATTGATAAAGTCGATGTATTTGATGCCAAAATAGCGTTATCTGTTAATAAGTCCTCAGCCTCGCCTAATACTTGCTGTTTGATAGAAAGCTTTTCAACGACTGCCTCAACCACAATTTCTGTTTTATCGATATGTGCATAATCAAGCTGTGGTGTGATACGAGTCAATGTAGTTGCCATAGTTTCTGCTGACATTCGCCCGCGAGATACTCGCTTATTCAATAATTGAGTCGCTTCCGCCATGCCTTGATCCAAGCCTTGCTGAGCGACATCTTTCATTATCACATGCTTGGATTTGCTTGCCGCCTGATAGGCAATACCACCGCCCATTATCCCTGCACCCAGAACTGCCATGTGCTCAATGGCTTTTGAACTGTCGGCTAGGGATTTATTACGTTTCGAGAGATTCTGCTCATTCAGGAAAAGGGCAATCAAATTACCACTGACATCGGTTTTCGCTAATCGAGCAAAATATTTGGCCTCAACTTTAAGCGCCTCTTCCCGATTTAAAGGGCAACTCTTTTCAATGGATTTAACCGAAGTAATAGGAGCAGGCATATGAGGGCCTGCCTGCTGAGCAACCATACCCTTCGCAGTTGTAAAGCACATCATTCGTTCAAAATCATTGACCTTAACAGGTGTTTTCTTCTCATCTCTCAGTGCATTGATCGATAATTTATTGGCATTGGCAAGTGAAATTAATCGCCTGGCAGCCTCATCGATTTTATCTTTTGAAGTCACCCCTGCAACCAACCCTACATCAAGGGCATCCTGAGCTTTATGCTCTTTACCTGTCGCAATCCATTCAATGGCATTATCAAGACCGATAATTCTTGGCAAGCGAACTGTTCCCCCAAACCCCGGATAAATACCTAATTTCACTTCCGGCAAGCCGACTTTTGCATCAGGAGTTAACAGGCGAAAGTCTGTTGCAAGCACAACTTCTAAACCACCACCAAGGGCTAAGCCTTCAATAACAGAAACGGTTGGGAATGGCATATCTTCCAGCTGATTAAATGTTTGATTAACGTTGATCAGGTTGTTATAAATCTCCTCTTCAGGGCCGGCAAACAAATCACCAAATTGAGTAATATCTGCACCAACAATAAAAGCTTCTTTATTGCTTTTAAGGATCAATCCATGAATTTCCTGACTTAATAAAGCCGACAATGCACTACTTAATTCTTGCAATGTATCGGTATCAAACTTATTCACCGACCCCGACTTGGCATCAAAGACCAGGGTTGCAATATGGGAATCATCCACACTCACACTGAGCGTATCACCTTGAAATAACATAATGACCTCATTTTTTTAAAAAGCTATCTATGTCAAACATGCAGGGTCAAACACATAATCGCCGTTTAACCAAGCTAAAATATTTTCCGCAACAGGATGCTGACTGGCTGAAAAAACCGATATCATCGACTGCTTTGTATCAATCGTTAATCCATCAAGCCCCGCTTCAGTAAACTCAAGCAAATAGTTGATAATAGACTCTCTTAACTCGGGTACTATTCGATTAAGGGACTCGTCAATACTTATCCCGTCTTTTGCCATCAACAAATTAATTTGCGCAAGTGCTGGCTGATTCATCGGGTTAATAAAAATCTCGTTAACCGAATGACTAATATCCGCATAATTAGCAATGTTACCTATGGGTAAATACGGGCTTGTTTTCCGCCCATCATTAACAAAGGCGTTATCCCAAATCGTTACTTTTCTCTTAAACTTTTCATTGATCAACCCCAGCGAGTGACAATCGTATTCTTGAGTGATGACCTTTTGACCCGTCCAAAATATACCTATTGACTCCGGAAGCCTGGAAATAGTTTCAAAATACCCTTCTGGCATTTCACCAAATAATTTTTCAAGTATGGGATCATCGGAATAATAAGTAGGGCAAAATAAACGGAGTCGCTCCTCCAAAAACTCATTAGACTGGGCAATAAAATCCAGCTGTTTATGAGCAATATCCGGATCATTAAGCGCAATATCATCGAAAAAAATAGCAAACACTGCACCGGGTAGCGATAACAATTGCTTGCATTTTTTCTCCCAGGCACCAAGGCTTGATTCACCCAACAAGTTTATTGGACTCAAACCAATGGTAAAAATTAAGCCTTTATCTTGAGCCCTTTCGGCAACTGCCCTAATCGTATCCAGCTCTGGTTTTGAATAAGGAGTGAGAATGTCACCTCGAAGCTTTTTATCGCTTTTCGGTGCATAACAATAGCCTGCAAATCGGTTTCTCGCTAAAAAATCGAGCATGTCTAACCGCTCTATAAGCGACCAAGGTTTTCCATAAAAACCTTCAAGCACATGCATCAGTAACTATCCCTTACCCACGGTAATAATTAGGCTTAACAAACGGCATTTCAGTTAAGGAAAGAAGCATATCCTTATTCCTGATTTTTGCAACAAAAGTTGTTAAATCCGCATATTGATTGTGGATTTTCGCCATGGCAATGGGACGTTTTAAACTTGGAGAAAAGGTGCCACTTGTCACCCTACCCGCTTGATGACCATCTTGGGTATAAAGAATCGTATTGGCTCGAACAATTGCTCGTCCATCAACACATAAACCGATGCGTTTGTAATCTGAGCCTGTTTCCATTTGATCGAGAATGAGCGTATCTGCAATATAACCACCTTCTCGCTTACCGCCTTTTCGTCTTGCAGGAGAAATAGCCCAATTAAGCGAGGCATCGACAGGGCTAACTTCTTCATCGATTTCATGCCCCCAAAGACAAAGCCCTGCTTCTAAACGCAAAGAATCTCTTGCGCCTAAGCCTGCTGGCTGAACTGCATCATGATTTAGCAAACAATCCGCCAGTTTTTCAACGGAGTCGTTAGCGACGGATAATTCAAAACCATCTTCACCGGTATAACCTGAACGGGTTACCCAAATGTTAACACCGTCAATAATGATTTCACGCCCATGCATAAAGTGCCAATCTGACGTTGGTACACCCAGGCCTTCTAAAACCGTAGCGGCTTTCGGCCCTTGAAGTGCCAGTAATGAATAATCATCCATCACAATGATGTCCTGATCGTCTAATCGCCTTGAGAGATAATCGAAATCCACGGTTTTTCTTGAGGCATTGACTACCAATAAAAAACCATTGTCTTTGCGAGCAATCATTAAATCATCAACCACGCCACCGGTATCATTCAATAACAAGGTGTAGGTTTGTTTATTGACAGCAAGATCAATGAGATTGGCAGGAAAGATCGATTCCAGCTTCTGTGCTAATCCATCAACATCACTTGATGGGATAAAAAATTGCCCCATGTGTGAAACATCAAATAGTGAAGCCTGCTCCCTTGTGTGCAAATGCTCTGCTAACACACCCGCCGGATACTGCACTGGCATATCGAAACCAGCAAACTCCACCATTTTTGCGCCTAAATTAACATGCCAGGAATGCAGCGCAGTTTGTTGTAAATCACTCATGTTCGAATCGCTCGATTAAACAGCTGAAAAAAATTATTAGTCGTGGCCTCTGCAACTTCATCAAGAGAAATACCCCTTAACTGCGCAATAAACTCTGCAACAACTCGAGTATGTTTTGGAAAATTAGGCTTACCTCGATAAGGGACGGGAGCAAGATAAGGTGAATCCGTCTCAACCAACATGCGATCTAAAGGAATCGACTTAGCAACAAGTTGCAACTCTTTAGCTGACTTAAAAGTCACTATGCCCGAAAAAGAAATATAAAATCCTAATTCAATGGCTCGCTCAGCCATATCCAAATCTTCAGTAAAACAATGCAGTACACCAACTGACTTTAGACAAGCATTTGCTTCTAAAATTCGTAATGTATCTTCTTTGGCATCTCGAGTATGAATGATGACAGGCAGCGAAAGTGCTTTTGCTGTGTTCAAATGCAGAATCAGACTCTCCTGCTGCTGAGCCATTGCATCTTTTGAATAGTAATAATCAAGGCCCGTTTCGCCGATGGCGACAACTTTAGGATGACTGGCAAGCCGCCTTAAAGCGTCCTCTTCAATTACCGCGCTGACATCACAAGGGTGAATGCCGACAGATGCGAAAACATTGGGATATTGGGCTGCAATTTCACAGACTTTAGGCGAATTGGTTTGATCAATACCCACACATAAAAGATGTGAAACGCCAGCATCTTTCGCCTCAAGTACGACTTGATCCAGTGTTGGGTTATCAAGCTTTTCAAGCTTTAAACGATCTAAATGGCAATGGGAATCAACAATCATGTTTTTATCTCTACAGATTTTCTATCGTATAAATAAGGCAGACCAGACTGATCACAAGTTATACGACCTGCAGCCAACAAATAATTCAAGTGCGCCAGGCATTCCCCAACGGCTAAAGGCATTTCAAGAAAATCTACCTTAGGGAAGAGTTCCTGCGTCAAATCATACACTGATTTAGGGGTATTCAGTAAGCAAACAAGCTTATCTAAAAAAACGTCATGGTGATCTTTAATCACACCAACTCTAGGATGAACACCTTTAAATGGCTGGTTATGAGAGGGCAGTACCAGCGTGTTTTTATCCATGACGGTTAAACTATCAAGACTCTCATACCAAAGCGCTAAGGGGTTAGCGTTTGGCTCCATGACATACACACTGACATTGGAGGTAATCTCAGGCAATAGCTGATCACCTGAAAAATACAGCAAGCGTTCTTTGCAATACAGACTTGCATGCTCAAACGTATGCCCTGCGCCTGTGATAATCTGCCATTCATTACCACCTAAGGTTAACGTTCCACCATTGGATAATCGCCTAAACTGGTGAGGAATCGGTGCAACTATGTTACTCATCCGATACGGTGACTGAGCAACAAAATCCAGAAATTCCTGAGGCATGCCTATCTGCGTATAAAATTGGATATTCGTTTCAGGGGGTATACCATCGGCAAGCCCTGCCTGAGTTGCAAAAAATTCGGTTTGCGTCATATAAAGCGCAGCATCAAACCGCTCACAGATCCACCCAGCTAACCCTACATGGTCAGGATGCATATGAGTGACAACAACCTTTTTGATGGGCTTATTCTGGCAATGCGTTTCAAATAGCTGTTCCCAAAGCACCTTGCTGTCCGGATAATTCATGCCTGTATCAATGACAGCAAAGCTATCGCCTTCGTCAACTAAATAGAGATTGATATGATTAAGTGACATAGGCAATGGCATTCTAAGCCAGAAAATACCCTCACTGACTTCAACCAGTTCACCTGCTTTAGGTACCGGGAAATTTTCTATTACTAATTGATCCATTTTGCACTCATTTTTACTAGATTCTTATAAATCTGACTGTTTTAGGCTTTATTGCAGGTTTGTCTTTCTAAAACCAAAAAATTTTGGTTATGATAAGGCTTTTTATAATAGCTAATAAACGGAAACCTGTTATGAGCCAGCAACTTGTTGATAATATCAACATCGCTCAACAAAAGCTTCTGATCACCCCAGCCGATCTAAAAACCGAGCTGCCCGCATCCAAAGCAGTTGAAAACCATATCGCTAAAACGCGTGAAGTATTACAGAATATTCTTACAAAACAAGACCCAAGACTCTTTGTTGTTGTGGGCCCTTGCTCTATTCATGATACAAAAGCTGCTATGGAATATGCACATAAGCTTAAAGACTTAGCTGAAGAGCTAAGTGACAGCCTCTATATTGTCATGCGTGTGTATTTTGAAAAACCACGAACCACCGTTGGCTGGAAAGGCCTTATCAACGATCCTCACCTTGATGATAGTTTTGATATCGAAAAAGGCCTGCACATTGGCAGACAACTTTTACTGGACATTTGTGAGCTAGGATTGCCAACATCAACCGAAGCGCTTGACCCTATCTCGCCTCAGTATCTTCAGGATCTCATCAGCTGGTCAGCCATTGGCGCAAGAACCACTGAATCTCAAACACATAGAGAAATGGCCAGTGGCCTCTCCTGCCCTGTAGGCTTTAAGAATGGCACCGATGGTGGTCTTACCGTCGCCATTAATGCATTACAATCGGCCGAAAACCCGCACAACTTCTTAGGGATTAACAAAGACGGCCAAGTAGCGATTACTACCACAAAAGGCAATGCCTACAGCCATATCGTGTTACGCGGTGGCAGCGAAGGGCCAAACTATGATTCGGTGCATGTTAAACTATGCGAACAGACACTGGAAAAGGCTGGCCTTGCTCAAAATATCATGATTGACTGCAGCCATGCCAACTCAAACAAACAACCCGAATTACAACCTTTGGTGGTTGAGGATATTGCCTCACAAGTGCTTGAAGGCAATCAATCGATTGTGGGT
>CAKMZU010000157.1 GCA_929200485.1 uncultured Gammaproteobacteria bacterium
CCTTACTGAAAACCTTGAAATTCAGCGCAGAATCTCAAAATCAATTATTAGAGATACCCTAAAAACTATGATTATCGTTATTTAAATAGAGAGATATAATTAAACTAACCATTTTAATATGGTTACACCCCTCCGCTAAAATTACCTAACAAAGCAAAGCAAACTATTGGCATCAGATATCAATAACCATCAAAAGTGAATTTAGCCTGCACCATAAAGTGATCGGATAACTCAACATCGCCATAGTTATAGAGCTTTGTATTTAGCGAGCGCTGATACATACGATTACTGTCTAATGCCCTTAGCGGAGTAATTTGAGAGACAGATTTAGACGGCTGCAGAAACCCTTTGACAGGAAGCACCATGTCATACAATCCATATTCTGTTACTTTTGGGTCAATCATCAGGTTCAAACTCGAATCATAGCTGAACCTGGGGGCTTTCGATAAATTTTGAGTCACACCCTCTGCATTCAGATTGAGTGTTGACTGCATATAATCAAATTCATGCTTGTTATAGAAACTGGTATTGGTATCACCTAGAAAAAATAAAGGCTCATGGGCGGGGATAGACAGACCATGATTATTAATGATTTCTTTATTAATAATTCTGAATTCTTCCTGCCTGACCGCCAGTGATTTCTGATCGTCTTGTGCTTGCGTATGCGTTGCAATCAAGTTGTACGATTTACCATTTTTATCAATTTTAAAGTAGGCTGCGCCTTTGTTTGATAGTCTATCCGCATCCACTAGCGATTGGTGATCCTGATAATTAACAAAGTATTTCTGAGTAAATGGATGACGGCTTAAAATCAGCAAACCACTGTTTAAAGGCTTGAGATGGGTATTGTCTGGAACAGGATCATAGCTATAGCCGTAAGTGTTGTGGAACATATTTTTCAGAACATCTCGACTAGCATGATCCCAAGCCTCTTGAAAAACCACAACATCTGCATGTTTCATAGCATCAACATTCGATAAATAATGCACTCGAGAATCCATTTTATTCAAATCTAACGCTATACCAATATAATTGGGAAAAGCTTGGATATTATAGGTAACAACCGTTAACTCATTGTCTTCTTCCGATGAAAGAATGGAGGGCTTTTTATCAATTGAATAATAAATGCTGTCTATGCCCTGATCGCTTACATGATCTGCTTGCGCATTGACATAAAAGGTATAGGTATTGCCATCGGTATATTTATAATCAAGCTGACCTATCTTATTAGGTAACACTTTATCCTTGGAGTTTTTATCATCCAGCAACACATGCTTAACGCCATTGACGCTAATGCCGATTTCTACAATATGACTACCTATAAAATCACCATGGAAGACGGTCTCGAAAAAATTGTTTCTTACTTCCTTTTCATCGCCTGGCATTGAAAAATATGTGATCAACGTATATTGATGCCCCCAGGTAATATGCTGATCATAGTTTATAACATGGCTTTCAACACGTTTGAATGCATCAAGTTTACCATTATGATGAACCTTACAGGCTGAACCGGGTAATTTACTGTCACAGGTATTCATCAATGTCATGTTTTCATTCGTATTATTCATAAAGTACAAATAATACTCTGCATTGACCACACTATGACAAAGCAACAACGCCATAACAAAAACAATACAAGCTCTCATATGTCACCTTCGCCTTGATTAACTTAAAATTATTTAGACTACTTAATTCGCATTATTAAGCAGGTTAACAAATTATTCAAATAGAGAGTGAATAAAAAGAAATTCAGACAAATATCGAAGGTTTATCAGGATAGTGAAAAATGAAAAGCCATGTCTTCCTACAACACATTGAACCTTATTGAAAAAATCAGATCAATGTAACATGAAGTTGATGTAATTATTTCTTATGCCAAAAAAACTATCAATATTGCTAGTTTTATACCTGGTTTGTCTAGATAACAACTCACAGGCCGGAAACCTTAATTCGAGTAACAGAACGAACCTTACAAATCTAGAACAACATCGTAAACAAAAAATAGAGAAAAATAAAAAGGAGATAATTAGCGGAGGTGATATAAAAAACAGACGGCTATTAGATATCTTGCATACATTTAATGCCTTTCCTTCTTTAGCTGGAAAATTAGCTGAGCCATGTAATGCCATGGATTCAGGTGCTGGAGACTGTATGCTCGCTAGAGATATATTTGATGATACAAAAGCTACTCGAGAAACATATAACGCGAAAGAGCATGCACCAATTAAAGATCTTGGTCGATGTATCTACGCAGAGCATTCACAAGAAACCGCTGATCAGGCAAATGCTATAAAAAGGAATAATAAAAATATTCATGTAACTTCTTTAACTCATACCACACCAGATGGTTGCCCTGAACATATAAACCACAGAATAATTACTGGTTTTTTTCAAGATAAATCCGACAAAGAGATTTTAACAAAAAAGAGCTGGGATATACCAGCAAAAAGGGGTTGGGGTAAATTTGATGTAATTATCGACTCATTCGGTTGCTTACACCAGGCAGTTGACGATAAAGAGAGACTTGAGTTTTTAAAAATGTATAGCAAATTGATAAAGGACTCAGGAAAAATATATGCTTTCTCCAACACAACCTTATCCGATTTTATCGGCTTTGAGAAAGACAAAATCAGCAATCTACACATGAGAGTAGATTCAAAGACAATCAGTGACAATAAAAAAATAGCCGTGTTCGAAAAACTTTCAGAAATACCCATTGAGTCAGAAGAAATTCCAGATTTTGAGATGAAAGACGCACCAGAGTAAAACGAATACCGTTAGATAATAGCAGCTGATATTCTTAACATAGGCTAACAAGTCTATCGTCACAATAGCTCAACCACTACTACTAAATTAATGATTTATACCATATTCGCGGTGACGCTTACCCCTCATCAAAAAAAGCGCGCCAGGTATTGATAAAGTCCTTTAATGATTGCAGGCAATCAGGCAAATCAAATTCTGCATCCATACTGACTAGAGGAACGAGTTGCTCATTAACCCCCATGGCAGAAGATGAATTGAAATCGTCGTCAATCGCCAAAAACTCACGATAAGATCGATCAATCTGACAAACCCAGGATGATGCATTCAAGGATAGCTCGACTAACGCATCGATTGGTGGCAGCCCACGCTCTTCTTCATCAAGTTGAGCTTTTAGTATATCGAGGTCAATACCATCCGATTGAATTTGAACAGCCTCTGCCAACTCCTGAATAAAATGATCAAGAGCAACCTTAAGGGTTGAACTGACTGCGCCATCCAATGCTTTATACTGTGCTTTAAAGGCTGCGCCTTCATCAAGACCTGATTGCAGCTCAAGCAAAAGCGCTGCATGATAAAGTTTTTCATTAACGAGGTTTGCAATAGACATAAAAGCTATTTTTCTTTGGCTTTTTTCTTAGGCTTCGGTAATTCAATCTGCCATTTACCATCGACATTAAAGGCTCGCCAACCGGTTGCCTTGCCATTATCATCTTCAGTCATAAGGTATTGCTCTTTCGTCTTACGGCTATAACGAATTTGTGTTTTGATGCCCGCATTATCTTCTACTGGCCCATCAAATAAAAAGGCATACTTCTGATCGATTTCACTTTGATGCGGTTTGATCTCAAACAGATATGGCGCGCGAGTTTCTCGATTTTTAGGAAACTGACTGGCGGCTAAAAACAAGCCGGATGCCCCATCACGAAGCACATAAGTATCTTCCACTTTTTGACAAGCTAACTCTGGCATAGGCACCGGATCCATTTTTGGCGGTGCCGCTTCACCATTTTTCAATAATTTTCGCGTATTTTTACAGTCTTCATTGGTGCAACCAAAGTATTTACCAAATCGCCCTGATTTTAACTGCATTTCACTGCCGCATTTATCGCATTCAAGCGTTGGGCCTTCATAACCTTTGATTTTAAATTGGCCTTGCTCAAGCTCATAGCCTGTGCAGTCTGGGTTATTACCACAAACATGTAGCTTCCTTTGCTCATCAATAAGATAGCTATCCATTGAGGTATTACACAGCTTGCAGCGATGCTTTTCACGTAACAATAAGGATTCCGCTTCATCATCAGCATCAACGGCGATAGCTTCATCACCTGAAATCAAATTAATGGTATTTTTACAACGTTCTTTTGGCGGAAGCGCATAGCCTGAACAGCCTAAGAAAACACCGGTACTTGCGGTGCGAATCTGCATAGGCCTGCCACAATTATCACAGGAGATATCTGTCTCTGTTGGATTATTCTGACGCATCCCACCTTCATCAGCATTCGCTGCATCAAGCTTTGCAGAAAAATCTTTATAGAAATTATTTAACTCAACCACCCATTGCTTTTTATCCTGGGCAATCTCATCGAGGGTATCTTCCATTCTTGCGGTAAACGAGTAATCCATCAAGTTGGCAAAATTTTCATTTAAGCGGTCAGTAACAATATCACCCATTTTCTCAGCATAAAATCGGCGATTCTCAACATGAGCATAACCACGGTCTTGAATCGTTGAGATAATGGCAGCATAAGTCGACGGTCTGCCAATCCCGCGCTTTTCGAGCTCTTTAACAAGACTTGCTTCGGTAAATCTCGCTGTCGGCTTGGTAAAGTGCTGCTTGGGATCAATACCTTTAAGCGTTAGTACATCCCCAGCTTTAACATCAGGCAGAATGCTGTCTTCCTCTTTTTTACCCACCGGTGTCATTACTTTGGTATAACCATCAAAGCGTAAAATACGACCACGGGTTTTTAATTCAAACTCCCCTGCCATAACAGTAACCGAAGTCGATGTATATTGTGCCGGTGTCATCTGGCAAGCAACAAACTGCCGCCAGATTAGCTCGTAGAGTCTTTCGGCATCACGCTCCATATTCGTTAACTGTGTTGATGAAAGGCCTACGTTAGAAGGTCGAATAGCTTCATGCGCTTCTTGTGCCCCTTCTTTACTACCATAAACTTTTGGCTCGTCAGGCAGGTATTTCTTGCCGAAATTATCCAGAATAAAATCTCGGCAGTTGGCAACGGCTTCCTGACTCAGGTTAGTTGAGTCAGTACGCATGTAAGTAATATAACCTGCTTCATAAAGTCTTTGCGCCATCATCATGGTTTTCTTTACAGAAAAACCTAGCCTTGTCGATGCGGCCTGCTGCAAAGTCGATGTGATAAAAGGTGCTGAGGGCTTTGAGCTTGTTGGCTTATCATCTCGAGAGACGACGTTAAATTGCGATGGTTTAAGACCGACTACCGCACTATCGGCCTGATCTTTATTGACTGGTTTAAAGGCTTTGTCGCCTTGCTTTTTAACTTCGAGTCGAATCGCACTGTTGTCTTTTGTTTCGCAGTCAACATGCACATCCCAAAATTCTTCTGGCACAAAGGCGCGAATTTCACGCTCGCGCTCAACCAATAATTTCACAGCGACCGACTGCACTCTACCGGCAGACAAGCCTCGGGCAACCTTCGCCCAAAGCAGAGGCGATACCATAAATCCCACCACGCGATCCAAAAACCGCCTCGCCTGTTGCGCATTGACTCGGTTCATATCTAAAGCGGTCGGCGATTCAAAAGCACTTTGTATGGCTGATTTAGTAATCTCATTAAAGACCACACGGCGATAACGAGACTCATCACCACCAATGGCTTCTTTTAGATGCCAGGCAATCGCTTCTCCCTCTCTATCCAAATCGGTAGCAAGATAGATCGTGTCAGCATCCTTAGCTAATCGCTTGAGCTCAGTAACAACTTTTTCTTTACCCGGAAGGATTTCGTATTGTGGATCCCAGCCATTATCAGGGTCGATACCCATTCGTTTGACAAGCTGCAGGTGCGCTTTTTGCTTTTTATACACCGCCTTATCTTCAGCTGACATCTTACGGGTTTTGGCCGCTTCTGCCGCTCGGGCTTTTGCATCAACCGGCCCTTTTTGCGAACCACTGGTCGGCAAATCTCGAATATGTCCCACACTGGATTTTACAATGTAGTCTTTGCCGAGATATTTATTAATGGTTTTTGCTTTCGCCGGTGACTCAACGATTACCAGTGATTTACCCATGGGTTAACTTTTCTTTCGTTTTAAGGTTTGCCAAAGTTATAGAGTGTTGATTTTCCATCGTCAAGATGAATTTCATGACCTTTTAACAAAAAAATCCCTTTTAGCGATCTTTTTTGACCCTTTATTACCTAAATAACAATATGTTAGGCCTAATCATCCAACTCAGACCAGCGATCATAATACGCCTCAAGCTCAGTTTGCAAGTCTGTTAATTCCTGCATTTTTTGTTTTACCTCTAAGGCTGGCCGTTTAAAAAACTCAGAATCACCGACTAAAGCTTCAAGTTCAGCAATGGCTTTTTCTGTTTTGTCTATTTGTCCGGGCAGCTCATCCAACTCTCTTTGCAGCTTATAGGATAGCTTTTTCTTAGCTGTTGGTTTAGCAGCTGTTTGTGGCTGAGTTGACTTATCTGAAGCATTTATAGATTGCGTGTCTGAACCGTTGGATTGCTCAACCCAAAGCGATCCATGCTGGCGCTTAAGGTCATCAAAGCCCCCTACATAGCTATGCACTCGCCCATCATCAGTAATCATGAGTGTGCTGGTGACAACTTGATCAATAAACGCTCTGTCATGCGAAATAAGCAACACTGTCCCTTTAAAGTCGCTAATGAGTTCTTCTAATAACTCAAGGGTTTCTATATCCAGATCATTGGTCGGCTCATCCAATACTAAAAGATTAGCAGGTTTCGAGAATAGCTTGGCTAACAAGAGTCGATTCTTCTCACCGCCCGATAAGGTTGATACAGGCGATCGGGCTCGTTCAGGGGCAAACAAAAAGTCAGACAGGTAACTTAACACATGCTTTTGCTTACCATTAATCTCTATAAACTCACGACCTTCGGCTAAATTATCGGCAACACTTGCTTCGGTATTGAGCTGCTCACGATTTTGATCGAAATAGGCAACCTCCAGGTTGGTTCCCAACTTCACAGAACCTGAGGTAGGGTTAAGCTGACCCAGAATTAATTTCACTAAAGTCGTTTTACCTGCACCATTTCGACCGACAATGCCAATCTTATCGCCTCGGATAATTTGCACAGTTGCAGAATTAATAATGCGCTTGCCGTCATAATCAAAGCTGATATTTTTACATTCAGCAACCCGCTTACCGGATTTGTCCGACGCTTCAATTTGCATCTGCACCACACCCTTTTGATCAACGCGTGCCTTGCGCTCATCTCTCATTGCTTTCAATGCGCGTACTCGACCCTCATTACGGGTTCTTCTGGCCTTAATGCCTTGGCGTATCCACTTTTCTTCTTCAGCCAAGCGCTTATCAAACAGTGCATTCTGTGCTTCTTCGACTTGAAGAATATGTTCTTTTTCTTTCAAGTAATGTGAATAACCCCCTTTAAAGGCTCGGAGCTGCCCTCGGTCTAACCAAAATATCTTATTTGCCACGTCATCCAGAAATTGACGGTCATGGCTAATTAACACAATGCCACCCGAAAATCTCGATAATTCACCTTGTAACCATTCTATCGCTGGAATATCAAGATGGTTAGTTGGCTCATCTAAAAGTAATAAATCCGGTTCAGCGACCAAGGTGCGAATGATCGATAATCTTTTACGCCACCCACCGGAAAGCGAAGATAACCTGGTATCAGGGGAAAGGTTTAGTGCATTTAACCGAGTATGGATACGCTGCTGATAATCCCAGCCCTGTTGCGCATCAATGGCATCCTGAAGCACTTGCAGCTTGTTTAAGGCCGCCTCACTTGACGCATCTTGAACCAGGTGCTCATAATCACTGAGGAGTTTACCAAGATCTTTAAGGCCACCGGCAACATAGTCAAACACTTGTGTTTCATCCGCTGGCGGCAAGTCTTGAGGTAAATAGCTGGCTCTTATATCTTTATCTTTGGCAATTTGGCCGCCATCAAGTTTTTCCGTCCCCGCCAATATACGTAAAAAACTCGACTTGCCCGCACCGTTTCGCCCGATCAGTGCAATTCGATCATTTTCTTCAACCGCTACGGACACATCCGATAATAAGGGGTGATCGCCATAGGCTAGCTGGGCATTATCCAAACGGATCATCACCATAGAGACTACTCACTTAAGATTACTTAAAGTAAAAGCTCGGCAATATACCCTATTCCGTAGCGCAGTCTCAATGAAAATCAGCGTTAATCTCAATGCTATCGCCTACATTGATTGCTGATTTGTTTTTAGGGATTAAA
>CAKMZU010000158.1:0-1302 GCA_929200485.1 uncultured Gammaproteobacteria bacterium
GGTAATGTATATGGCATCTGCAACAGTAACATCAAAAGGGCAAATTACAATTCCAGCCCCCGTAAGAAAAGCACTCCACATTCATACGGGTGACAGACTCGACTTCGTTCCGGTGGGCGATGGAAAATTTGAGGTTATGGCCGCAACAAACGATGTCACAAAGCTAAAAGGCATGTTCAAGACAAAAAAGAAAGTGAGCGTAGAGGACATGAACAAGGCAATTAAATCTAAGGCTGGCCAATGATAGGTTTGGATACAAATGTTGTCGTTCGTTATGTTATGCAGGACGACCCTATTCAGTCACCTAAAGCAAATAAGCTAATTGAATCCCTGGGGGATGGTAAAGGCTACATCACTCTTATCGCACTCGTTGAGACAACGTGGGTGCTAGAGTGCTGTTATGAGCTTAAGAAGCACGAGTTGGTACAGGCATTAGAGGGTATTTTAAAAACCAAGCAATTTCTAATTGAAAAGCCCGATATTGCTTATGTCGCATTAAAGAATTATGTAGAGGGCAAGGCAGACTTCAGCGATGCGCTCATTGCAGCCTGTAGCAAAGACTCTGGATGCGAGAAAATTATGAGCTTCGATAAAGATGCGGTCAGTGTAGGCATGGAAAGATTGAGATAGGAAGTATTGGAAGATGGCTTTTGTCATGGGAAAACCTCCATCCCTTCAACGCTTTGGAAGTTAGAAGTCAAAACCTAGTAAATGGGTGAAGATCCTCTTAAATGTATTGAAATGGATTTTAAATGGGTATATAGTTTTAATATATATCATTATTATACCCATTTATTATGCGCGGCTCTTTTTCTGACGACTACATTAACAATATCAGACTCAACCTTAATCAACTTAGCTTGGTTAGAAAAATAGGTGAGTTTTTGGGTAAGCAAGAGCTGTTCAAGGCTCAAAAGCCCGACGTACTCGAAACCTTACGAAAATCTGCAATCATTGAGTCAACGGAATCCTCTAATAGGATAGAAGGAATAATTGCGTCTAGAGAAGTGATAGAGGGACTAGCAGAAGAAAAACTAGCGCCGACATCAAGAAACGAAAACGAGATTGCAGGGTACAAAAAGGCATTAGACCTTATTCATGAGTCATACCCTGATATGGAGATTACCCCCAATCTGATACTTCAATTACACGGTGTTATACATAGCTACTTACCGAATGAAGGCGGTCTATGGAAAACTGTAGATAACTCAATAATCGAAACAGATAGCTCAGGCAATAGATCGGTTAGGTTTAAGCCAGTTAGCGCAATAGAGACACCTCAGGCTATGGATAATATGATCC
>CAKMZU010000158.1:1312-8211 GCA_929200485.1 uncultured Gammaproteobacteria bacterium
GTTTTAATGACCATTTGTTTAACAAAAAAACAGATCATCTAATTTTGATACCGCTTTTTATACTGGACTATTTGTGCATTCACCCGCATGGTGATGGCAATGGAAGAACCTCAAGGCTTCTAACGCTTCTCCTGTTGTACAAGCAAGGCTATGAAGTCGGTAAATTTATTAGCCTGGAGCGCATTATAGAAGAGACTAAAGAAGGCTACTATGCAGCTCTTCAGCGATCTTCACAAGGCTGGCATGAATGTGTTCACGACCCTATGCCGTGGGTGGAATATTTTCTTGGAGTTCTGATCTCAGCCCACAGAGAGTATGTTGATAAAGTAGAGAATTTATATTCTGGCAATAAAAGTGAGCGAGTCAGAGCATTGATTGATAAGCTGCCAGATAAGTTCTCCATAGGTGACATTACCTCAGCTCTTGATGATATTAGCAGGGACACTGTGAAATCAGTCATTAGTGAACTAAAACGTCAAGGACGATTAAAATCGTCAGGCAGGGGTAGAAGTGCTCGGCTAAGCAAGATTGAAGAGTAATAAAGAATTAATCTAATCAGGATATTGGACTATGGCAGATATGTGACTATGAGCGGCCTAGTGAAGCAGCTGGCAACTGGACCAAACTTACAAAAAACCACCCAAAAGAAACGAGCGATTAAATGACTGAACAGGAACTTCTGGCAATTCTAGCAAAAAGCGAAGATAGCAAACATCAGTTTAAAGTATCTGTAAGCAGAGCAGAGCAGCTTGCTACAGAGTTTACCGCTTTTAGTAATACTGAAGGTGGCCTGTTGATTGTTGGTGTTGCCGACAATGGCGCTATCGTCGGCCTGTCCCGCGAAGATATTC
Source organism: uncultured Gammaproteobacteria bacterium (assembly GCA_929200485.1). Classification (GTDB taxonomy): domain Bacteria; phylum Pseudomonadota; class Gammaproteobacteria; order Pseudomonadales; family DT-91; genus CAKMZU01. The sequence continues at coordinate 2,164 of CAKMZU010000158.1, forward strand.
ACAAGCTTAATCAGTTAACTTCTAATGCAGCTACGCAAAATGTAAGGCCAGCGATCAACCCTATCTCACAAAACATAGAGGTAAACGGTAAAATAGTCGTCGTTATTACTATAGAAAAAGGCTTTTCTAAACCCTATATGGATAATAATGGTTGCATCTGGATAAAAACAGGAGCTGATAAGCGAAAGGCTACTTCTCGTGAAGAAATTCGGCGGATGTTTCAAGCTAATCATGTTCTTCATGGAGATGAGATGCTTGTTGGTGGCATGTCAACAGACAACATAGACAAACAATTATTTGAAGATTTTTATGAAAAAAATTATGGAGAAGCTCTTGATTCAAGTAATCTAAGTCAGATATTTAACAATTTGAACCTATCGAAAGATGGCCAACTCAATGTTGCCGGTGCCTTACTTTTTGGAAAAGGCGTTCAGCATAAGCTCCCCGCTTTTATTGTTAAATGCGTTCGCTTTCCTGGGCGGGATGTCACCGACGTTAACTATCTCGACAGTCAAGATATTGATGGAACATTGCGCAGAGTATTTGATGACGCGCTGGGATTTTTGTTGCGATGTATAAGCCGCGTTCAAAATGATCAAAGTGTAAATTCTTTAGGTGAGCTTGAGGTGCCTAAAATCGTTTTTGAAGAACTATTAGCTAACGCCTTAATTCATAGAGATTACTTTATCTCTGCACCAATTAAGATATTCGCCTTCGTAGATAGGATCGAGATAGTAAGTCCAGGTCACCTGCCCAACAACTTATCAATTGAGCATATAAAAAACGGGAACTCTAATATAAGAAATCCTATTTTAGCTTCTTTTGCAACCCGACTCTTGCCATATAGGGGGTTAGGAAGCGGCATTCAACGTGCTCTCAAAGCATACCCGCATATAGAGCTGGCAGAAAATAGAGAAGAAAACTGGTTCAAGGCGACAATTCTTCTTCCTTAATTGGTAAAGGGTTTGATTGGCTTATGCAAGGAACGCTAAAGATGCAGGAATTCAACGCAAAAGAATACTTCGAAAAATTCCAAGCTGGCATCGAAAAACAACGCAGAGACAAAATACATAATCAAGCTAGACGCTTACGCTTAGAAGAGACAAGGAAATGAGCACATTGACCTCTCATCAAAAAAGACTTTGTTATAGGTGGCTATGATTTGTGATACGTACTATTCAGTTATTTATTATGTGTATAGAGAAAAAATAGGTATGGAAAATAAATTTGATTATGAAGATCAACATTTGGCTCGGTTTTACTCGGATGAGTTCTATCGCAAAGCTCAGAGAAATGATCAAGACTGGACTGAGCTATCCATAGATAGAGGCCTGTATATTGAAAATGTATGTTTCACTTTCATAAAATCAGTAGGTCTATTTATAACAGCCTTTTTACTCTCATGGATTTTTGGCGCAGAAGAAGGAATTGTCTACTCCGTTTTAATTCTCCCATTGATTGCAATATTAAAAACAGCTTATCTGGATTTTGAACCACTTTTTATCCATGCATCATATAGCGACAAAGCAATTATTGTTCGCAGGGGAACAGCAGCAGAGTCAATAGAGCGTCTTGATTTACGAACCGTCGAAAATATTGAGCTTAAGTTAACCCCAGTTGGGAAGATTAGAAACTCAGGAACTCTTGATATTTATGGATATGGCGGTCAAGTCAGAATCCCCTATATTAAAGATCCAATTGCCGTACAAACAAAGCTTGAAAAATTAATCCAAAACTACAAATCAGATTATCAAAATGAAGCTAAAGGATAATTGGAAAATGAGTAACGTAAAAATTAATCATCCAGTGCATGTACCAGCAAGTAATGAGGTAAAGTCTGATTCATTACAAGAGTCTAAGTTGGCTTCTTTATTGTCTGGTAAGTTTGTTACTTTTGATCTGGTGGAATCGGGTAGTAACTTCGAAGAAAAGCTTATTGAAAGAAATAAAGAGGATTTATTGTAATGGCTATTCAAGATTATAATAAACCATGGAAAGTAGCATCATTTATACTTGTATGTGTTTTTTTTGGGCTATTCATTCTCTCGTTTTTTTATATAGATAAAAAATACGAACATTTAAGTGCAGGTGATCAGGCTGAAAAAAAATCACCCTCCGAATTAATTCAGTTTGATAAAGATTTGGGGCATCTCGTTGCTTTGGCTAAAAATCTTAATGTCGAATGCTTAGAAGCTAAAGACAAAGACTTATGCGCTCAGTCTGATGCATTGGCCAGATTCATGTATAACTTTATGTGAACTACTCGTGGCTAAAGCCGACGAGCTTCCGGGGTTTTACGCAGCTGCAAATTCAGCAGCTAACCCGTTCTTTTTTGGCGGTTCGCGAGTCTGTGCATGATTGGCGTTAGCCGCACACGTCTTACCGTGCCCTCCTCGCCCATTAGTAAGCTTAAGAATAGATGTCTTAGCGCCTACCAACTCCGTTCCAGAGTGCTTTATTAATGCTATTGCACGTTTTTTTATAACTCGCGCAGCGTTACGATCCGCGTTATCAGTGTGGCCACAGGACAGACAAGAAAATATTGATTGTGTTTTCCTGTTTCCTGGGTGAGTGTGGCCGCATTGTGCACACTCCTGACTGGTTTGATGTGGACTAACTTTAAAAACAGCTTTGTTTGCTGCAATTGATTTATATTGAACAAAGCTTTCTAATTGATGCCAGGCAACGTTTAAAGGTTGAATCCGCCAAAGGGAAATCATCGTACTTTATTAGAAAAGAATACTGGGATCATGTAAAAACGATGCTTTGGGGAAAGCACTTTTGGTCCCCCAGCTATTGCATTGTCTCTTGTGGAGGTAGCTCACTTGATCAAGTTAAAGCCTACATAAAGAAACAAAAAGAGCCGCCAAGCAGCACCGCTATCAAACGGTCAATTGCGCTTAGCAAAAAAAATTAGACCTTGCTTGACTCGCATCTAAAGAAGCGAGAATGCGCAAGGTTCATGTTCAAACTACTCAACAGCCAAAGCAATAAAGTAATGCACTTTTAACATCAAAGGATGATATGGGAAAATGGGAAAAACTGTTCTGAACTTTGTAAAAAAAGAGGGGTCTACCCTCAATGACAAAGCCAATGATATTCTCAATACTATTTGGCGACTTTACCATTAAAGGCTCAGGTGATATGTGTGGAAGCACCAATAAAACGGTTGATGCGAAAAATCCTAAAAAGGATATAATCGAAGATGTCTAAAAAACTTGAGCACATTAAAAAAAGTGCGAGTGAGATATTGAGTGAGTTACACATGCAGCAAGCTCACGAAGATTATCTGCTTGGCGAACAATTTCACAATTCTGGCTTGCTAGGATTAGCACGAAGCACTCCAACAAAAACCTCTTATCTTTCCAGTAATAAGCAAAAGACTTGGGTAGTTCATTGTTTGCGAGAGAGTGTATGAATAATAATAAACTACAATTTGCTGTTGTGAGGGAAGATCCCTTGGTAGACATTAATATTATGCAGCATTTTGATTGCAAAAGCCCCTTGCTCATAGCATCTGGCGGGTGTACAGCTTTAAGTTTATTGTCCAGCTTTCCTTCAATCCCTGTTACGGTTTTTGATCCAAATTCAGCCCAGCTTGAGCATGTGCATAAAAAACATGAAAGCTTAGATTTGTTGTTCGATAATGACCGGTTGGAATTCTTCGGGGAGCTTAATGAGGCGGGTAATTTTGAATCCCTTTTTAAGATGTTTCGTTTATTTTTATATGAGCATGTGATATCCGAAACAGATATGAAGGAGGTCATGCTAGGTAACTTTAAAAAACGTGAATCTATGTTGACCAGCCCGTATTGGCCTGTAGCTTTCGAAATGTTTTTTTGCGACCAATACCTTAAAACGATGTTCGGAAATGCTGCGATACAGAATGCGCCAGCAGATTCATATCCGAAATATTTCCGTGAACGTTTGGAGCAAGGTCTAATATCAAACAGATGTTCAGAAAACTATTTTCTGCACCATATTTTTCTTGGAAGGTATATCTCTAGCCGCTCTCTCCCTCCCTACCTTACAGCACCAACAAGAAAGGAAGGTCTTACTTATGTAGAGGGGTATCTGGGGGATGTATCTAATTTGGCTAGCTTCGATTATGTTATGCTGTCTAATATTTTTGATTGGATGAGCGAAGACGAAATTGATGAAGCGATTGGGCGCTTAAAATATTTGTGTGTTGGTTCGGTTGTAGTTTGTCGGGTGCTAAATAACACGAAAAACATAGAGGAGAAACTCTCTCAAATACTGAATATTGATAAAGGCCTATCTAAAAAAATGTTTGGTTTGGATAGGAGTTTATTTTACTCATCATTGATTGTTGGGAGGAGGAAATAGGACTTTGATAACAATAAAGATTGTTAATGCTGAAGATGTATCTGTGTACCAAGAGGCACTTGAGGCTCTAGAATCGAAGTTAGAATATCCTTTAGCAAACGGTGAGCGGTTTCGTATATCACATGGCAATGATTACTCAGCATTTTTTTCGATGATTGGAAAAGCTACCTTTTTCTTAGCGTTTAAAGAAAATAGGCTTATTGGCTGTTTGAGCACTATCCAGAAAAATGTTTCTATTTCTGGCTGGAAAAAAAAGGCTGTTTACTTTTGTGATCTTAAAATTCTTCCTTCAGAACAAGGAAGGGGTGTTGCAAATAAAATCTATAAGAGCGCTCTTCTTTGGATGCTAAAATCAGGGATACTATTTAGGTTTCCATTGGTTTACTTTGTAGCAATGCAAGGAAATGGGGGGGATTTTATGCAAGGTTTATCCTCTTCGTGGGTATCAAAAGCATTCAGGAATGTAGCGGACCTGAATATTTACTTTGCAGATAGATTAGCTTTAAAAGAACTTTCGCAAGGTAGCTATAAAAAAAATGCATGCGTTCAATTGTCTTCGCTAGGTGAGAAACTTTCTAGATTTTTCAGTCTGTCGGGGGTTAAAGATCTGACAAACACGGTAAACGGTAGCCAAATCTCTCTTCAGCACATTTTGGCAAGCAGAGATTTTTGTGAAAATCCTGAGAATACATTAAAGGATTTAGCTGAAAGAGCAGATAATGATGATCATATTTGTTTCGCTATTGATTCGCGTGAAATCATGAGTATTGCCAGTCTTGATCGAGTAGGGGTATACCCCAATGGTATGGCAAAGATATATTGTGATTGTTTTACAGGGATACGAGTTAAAAAACATACCTTTTGGATATCAACAAATGAAATTTAATGATGATCGACCCTCCGATCTTTCGGAGCTTATTAGTAGAATTTTAGAAGAGTCTGGTTATAAGGATAACCCATATTTTACATCATTAAGCAATGGGGCTATGGGGCTTGAAGACTTCGTTGAAACTCAAGTCCAATTCTATTTTGCCGTTGTTTTTTTTCCAAGACCAATGGCTGCAGCAGCAGCAAAGATTCCAACTCATAAATCACGATTGGAAATTATGAGAAATGCATGGGAAGAACATGGAAGCGGTTCAGAGGATAAATTTCATGATAACACTTTTATTAAGTTTCTAAGTACTGTGAGTGAACACAAAATACAAGATATCCAAAGTCGAGAGCTGTGGCCGGAAGTTAGGGCGTTTAACACTACACTCTCTGGAGCTTGTGTTCTAGATGAGCACATTGTAAGTGTTGGAATGCTGGGAATGATCGAGTTGATGTTTAGTTATATATCTACTTGGATTGGTCAGGCTGTAGTAAATAATGGTTGGGTGGATAAAGCAGATCTTGTTCATTACGACTTGCACGAGCAACTGGATATAAAACATTCTCAGGATTTTTTTAACGTAATTGAATCGTCGTGGAGTAATTCTGTGGAGGATCGTTACTTGATAGAGCAAGGGCTTCGTTTGGGAGCTTATTGTTTTAACAACCTTTATCTTGGGCTATTTAATAGTAGGTCTACTCGTAGGTTATCAAACACTCCTATATTGAGGCACCAGAGGACGTGAATTACCCCGTGTAGGGCTATGAGACAACGTGGGTGCTAGAGTGCTGTTATGAGCTTCGATAAAGATGCGGCCAGTGTCGGCA
>CAKMZU010000159.1 GCA_929200485.1 uncultured Gammaproteobacteria bacterium
AAAAGTGTCATGACGAGATGAAAGCAGCAATAGAGTATATGGATAAAGAAATTACACTTCTGTAGTTCCAACATCCGCTCCGCCTTCGACTTCATTCAGGCGAGTGCTTTCGGGGCCGTTAACATTCTCGGTTGATTGTCTTCGGCATAACTGAACTGCCTTTTGAAGCAGTAGCGTCCCAACTACACTGCAGACTGCAGTTCCTAATACTACAACACTCAATAATGTAGGAAGTCCGTACTTATCTGAAAACCCTTCCCCAGTTCCGCATGACTGCTCCTTACAATAACCATTCAGTTCATCCCTGCAGATCCCTCTATAGTTACCAATAAAGTTTATGCAAGACGCAGCTATATTTTTTGAAAGCTCATTCAGAACATTAGAAGGGTTAGCTATTCCAAGATCCGTATAAAAAAATAGCAATAAAAAAACTAGCCGTCTTAAAATAGGTAAGCTATTTGACTGAGAAAAAACCATCATATAACCAATACCAAGCTACTAAACCTGGTTATATGACAAAAATTACTTTTATTAATTCATTAGTTAAACAACACATAACAAACTTATTCCTCTGGCCTAACAGGTGCTTCATCTTCAGTGTGAACTGTCAAAGCGATATTCTCAGGATTTGCAGGTGTAGCAGGTGTAGCAGTATTATGTGATTGCTCCTCAAACTGCTTTACCTGCCAAAGATAAAGCCCGCACGCTCCGCACACCATACCAACACCAAGGCCAACAAGGGCAGAAACCAAAATAACGACTGTTAATGGAACATTAGGGACACATCCTTCATCAGGAGTATCATTGCCTCTGGCCTGATTATTTCCAATACAATACTGATCTACATACTCGGGACAAACTGATGTAAGATTAATTGAAGCATTGGCACAATAGCTAAACCCTTGTTTTAAAACTGCGGCTGAACTGGAAGCCACCTGATAAAGCGTCGCCACTGCTTTGGTCGGATTTATAGCATCGGCCAACGAACCTTGACTATTATTCATGTTATTTAAGTCAGTTGAAGAAAATGAGCTAAATAACGATGTTACTAGCGTCTTAACCACACCGTTAGGGGTTGGGGATAGTAAAGAATCAGAGGTATTTGTACAGGGTGAGCTCAGAGTGGGTGAACACGTACCATAGCCTACAATAGGCACAATAAGGTAAAGAGATAATCGTCTTAAACGATACAAACAAGCTTGTGTGGTAAATTTCATCATACAACAACCACCGACCTGCCAAACTCCGACAACCTACTGGGGTTATAAGACAAAATTTACTTTAAATAATTCCTGCTTAAACGACAGGCGTATCAGAAATTACATCCAGATTCTGCGCACGATGCCGTAATGCATGATCGACCAAAACTAACGCTAACATGGCTTCAGCAATAGGCGTTGCTCTGATGCCTACACAAGGATCATGACGACCCGTGGTAATCACTTCAGTTTCTTTACCTGCTTTATCAATACTTTTGCCCGGTAGTCGAATAGATGAGGTAGGCTTCAAAGCAATATGCGTTACGATATCCTGACCTGATGAAATACCACCGACAACACCACCGGCATGGTTACTCATAAAACCAGAGGGTAACATTTCATCTCTATGATCCGTGCCCTTTTGTTCAACCACCGAGAAACCGTCACCAATTTCTACCCCTTTAACCGCATTAATACCCATCATTGCTGAAGCAATATCCGCATCAAGTCGATTAAAGACTGGCTCGCCCAGCCCAGGGAATACGCTAGTTGCTACTATGGTTAACTTTGCACCAATTGAATTGCCTTCTTTGCTTAATTCAGCCATATAGTTTTCCATTTCTGGCACTTTGCTGGCATCCGGGCAAAAGAATGGGTTTTTTGGCACTTCGTTCCAATCAATTTTATCGATAGCAATTGGGCCTAACTGGGATAAAAAGCCTTTGACCTCAATACCATAACGAACCTTCAAGTATTTTTTTGCAATCGCCCCTGCCGCCACTCGCATAGCAGTCTCTCTTGCTGAAGATCGACCGCCGCCACGATAATCGCGAATACCATATTTTTGTTGATAAGTATAATCAGCGTGATTGGGCCTAAAGGTATCTTTGATTTTTGAGTAATCCTTGGATTTTTGATCTTGGTTTTCAATTAATAAACCAATGGGCGTCCCGGTTGTTTTACCCTCAAATACACCGGAAAGAATCTTAACTTGATCAGGCTCTTTTCGTTGCGTGGTAAATTTGGATTGCCCCGGTTTACGTCGATCTAATTCAACCTGAATCTCAGCCTCTGAAATTTCAAGCCCTGGGGGGCAGCCATCAATAATACAGCCTAACGCCACACCATGACTCTCACCAAAGGTCGTCACAGTAAACAACTGCCCAAAAGTATTACCAGCCATAAGTTAGTTTCTCTTACTAAAGTGGTTTCTCTTACTAAAATGCTAATTTACGGGTTTCTAATCTAAGGCGAGACACGCGACTCAACTAAAGGCAATAATGCTTCAAGCTCAAGCTTTGAAATTGCCAAAACGCCATGCCCACCCTCATTCAGTTGCACCCAGTGAAAATCAAACTCAGGAAATATGGCGGCCAAATGCCCTGCTGAATTCCCGACTTCCATGATCAACATGCCGGTTTCCTTTAGAAACCCATGCGCCTGCCTTAATATTTTTAAAGGATGATCCAACCCTAACACACCTGATGCCAATGCAATATCCGGTTCATGATGATATTCATCTGGCATATCAGCCAAATCCTCTGCATCAACATAAGGCGGATTCGTCAGTATGATATCGAATGCACCTTGAATACTCTTAAACAGATCACTCTGCACCAGCGTCATCTGATCTTCCAATTCATAATGCTTGACGTTTTTCCTGGCAACCGTCAGCGCCTTATCTGAAATATCCGACAAAACGACCGCTGCACCCTCAAAATAAAGCGCTGCACTAATACCAATACATCCAGACCCCGTACAAAGATCAAGAATTTCGGTCGGTTCCGGCCCGTAATAATACGGCTTGCATTTATCTTTAATCAGCTGCGCAATCGGCGAACGAGGAATTAATACATCTTCATTGACATAAAATGGCAGATCACAAAACCACGCTTGATTCGTAATATAAGGCACAGGGATTTTTTCAATGGCGCGCCGCTCAAAGAGTTCAAGGATAGTTTCCTTTTCAGCTGCCAACAGTTTGGCATCAAAAAACGTCTCATCAAAAACTCCTCCATTAAATGATAGAGGTAAATGCAAAGCATGAGCGATTAAAACTCTGGCATCTTCCAATGCGGAGCTTGTGCCATGCCCATAAAATAAATCATGTGACTCAAACAAGGTCACACCAAAACGCAGAAAATCGCGAATACTGGATAATTCATCCACTGCGTTTTGTGGTATTTCCATCTCTCTGGCAGCCCTTACAAAATTTTGCTATTATCCACGCCCCGTTGAATTTGTCTAGGTGAATCCATGAAGCTCGAAGATGCTTATGCATCAATTATCCAGGGTATTGGCGAAGATCTCGAACGCCCAGGATTAAAAGATACTCCCCAACGAGCAGCTAAAGCCTTTAAGCATTTAACTCAAGGCTACGAGCAGGACGTGGATTCCGTTATCAATGGCGCACTATTCCCTTCTCAATGCGATGAGATGGTGATTGTTAAGGACATAGAGTTGTTCTCTCTTTGTGAGCATCACTTACTTCCGTTTATTGGTAAAGCCCATGTTGCCTATATTCCTCAAGGCAGAGTTTTAGGTTTATCCAAGGTTGCTCGCATTGTTGATATGTTTTCTAAACGATTGCAGATTCAAGAAGATTTAACCCATGAAATCGCTCAAACCCTGATGCGAATCACCGATGCGGAAGGTGTTGGCGTCGTCATCGAAGCGAAACATATGTGTATGATGATGCGCGGTGTCGAGAAGCAACATTCCGTCATGAAAAGTTCTGCCATGCTTGGCTCGTTTAGAAATGAAGCTGCCGTGCGACACGAGTTTTTATCACTGATAAAAGACTAGTACTGTTCACTGCGATTTCCCTTTGTCGAAGCATCCTTCGACGAGCACAGGATGATCGGGGGGGAGGCCGTAGATTAAGTGATTTCCCGCTCACCCTGAGTTTATCGAAGGGTGCTTTGTAAAACCCCCTTACCCGACAAATGCTGTGAATCGAAATCCTACAGATTAGCTTCTCTCCATCAGCTCATAAACGGCCAGATACAGCTGCCCCGTTGGTCGCTCAACAATATACAGCACCACTGTTCCCTTGCCTTTGCTGGCCACCGTCAAACTTTGGCGACCTTTTAAACCATTTAAGCGCTTATTGTTAAAAAATCGGTTCGCCCAGTCATTGCTGTCACCACAGGCGCGTCGCTCACAATGAAAGCGCATCTGCCATCCCTTCTGATTAAAAACCGACTCATAAAAGGCCATCACCTCCGCCAGACGACTAACCGGTTTAATGAGATACAAATGATAAGACAATTGACCTGAAATAAACGCCGACTCGCTCAAACGCCATTGCCCATCAATCTTCTGGTACTTGGACAAAGGTAACTCCCAATCAGTGACGATTTGCTTTTCACTCTCAATCGGTTGCGCACCTTGTATCAAAGGAATAAGTTGTAGCGAGCTGGGCGACATCGCAAAAAGACTGACTGATATCAAAAGACCCTGAATAAAAAGCGCTAAAGGTAGGGTAAAAAATGTTCGTGACATAATTTTTGACATAATGACAAATCACCTTCCAAGTGCCAATGATGGCTTCCCTTAACATGATGCACACACACAGACTGTTGATATGCCTTTATTTGCTCATCTAGTTCAGGCATTCGCCCAAATCCTTTATCCGCAAGGATAAGTGTGGTTGGAGCCGTTACTTCAGCAATCATAGCGAACACCATTTCTTTTGTCATCTTGATTGCTGAGGGGTATTTTAAACGACCATCTGAGCGCCAAAAAAATCCCTGTTCATTTTGATGGATCGATCGGCTGGCAAGGATACGAGAAGCAGACTCAGATAACCCGCTCGCCTTGACTCTGATTGCAAGCATGGATTCAAAATCGGGATAATAACGAACCTTTGCTTGCTGACTAAAATGGGAAACAAATTTGGCGAGTTGACTGGGGGATTTTTCCGGGGGAACAGGTATAGGCATTAGCCCATCAAAGAGGAGTTGTGATAGAACACGATCAGGCACACTCACACCGAGTAATACTGACAACATGGCACCTCTGGAATGACCCATTACATGAAAACGCTCCCAACCTAACGCATCAGCAATAGCAACGCAATCAACTAAATCATCCCATAAATGGTAAGTTGCCGATGCGGGTCTAAAATCTGAATGGCCATTGCCAGCCTGGTCAAAGGCAAAAATACAGCAATCGGTCATTAACGGTGCGATTGCATCAAAACTTGCGGCATTATCAAGCCAGCCATGCAAAGCCAAGACTTTAACTTTAGCCTCGCTATGCCAAAGTTTGCCTTCTAATTGCATATCACGAATAGATAATTTGACTGTCTCACACATCCCGCTACCCATCAGAGCGACTCAGGATGCACTACATTTCTTAATAACCCACAGCCTGAGGCCATTGCCGTCATGTCAATGACAGCATAAGAGCCTGGATTCATCGGGTAGTTATAAGATGCCGCCGCATTATTATCCAACACAGCCCCCATAAATCGACTAATCAACGGTTGATGCGTCACTAGGAGAATAGATTTCGCATCTAACATGGCTAATTTTTCAATTAGCCTCGTCGGGGTCACCTCAGGCACAAGAAATTTATCGACCACAAACGGAAAAGGGAGCTGCAAAATTTTGTCTAAAGTCTTGGCGGTTTGTTGCGTTCGTGTATAGGGGCTAACATAAATGCCATCAAAGCGAACCCGATGCTTTTTTAAATACTCACCGAGCTTTTGAATATCCTCCTTCCCCCCAGGTGATAATATTCGAGCTTTATCATTGGTTGGATCGAGCAATGCTTCACCATGGCGTAAAAGATGCAGCCGCATAAGAAGAGCCTAGCATATAAAATTATTATTATTCATTAATGAGAACAAAAGCCAAGCACTGCTTTACTATTCTTTTATTATCTTTTCTCACAAAAGCGCAATAAAAAAATTAACTTTTATTGCCGGAACGGGCATCGCCATTTTCCTGCATTTTTAGCTTGCGATTAACTTTGATAAATCCACGCACAAAATCATCACAAATCGCTTTACTGGCACCACAATGCACAGTGGTTTTAATATCCAGCTCGCCATCGACTCGAGAGAACACCCGTTTTACGACAGAAGGGTAAGCCTTGTGATCTGAGGGTGGAAAAGTCCAGGTGGTTTTTTTTCTTCCTGTGATTTTAGAAGCCACTTTCCAGCCCTGGGAATGCTTCAACACCACGCCTGGATCACCCATTAATTCTTCAAAAACTATATTGGCATGATTCTGCCCACGAGGCATCACCTTCTCCCCCTGAAAACCTAAATTTTCTTTTTTTTGTACCTTTTTAGAGGCACAGGCAGCGAACAGAACAACGAGACAGAATATTAAAAGATTTTTCACTATCAACCCTTTTAGCGAACTTGACTGCTATTTAAAAAAAATATAGTCAAGAAAGTCATAAATTCCAACAAACCAAATAAAGCTTGAAAGGTTTTAATCAACGACTTTATTGATAACGCTGTCAGAGTGAGCAATTTAATCACAAATTCTTTCGCTATTATCAATCGAACTGACACAACAGTGATTACAAAAATAAACCATGAAAAATAATTATATATAATAAAAAATTATCTCAACTGAGTTGATCGACTTTAGGATGTCAGTGATCAATTGATGACTCTCGATTAACAGGGTTTGAGAGGAGGCGTTATTGTTTTATGATAGGAAGCTTCTATTTTTGGTAGCTTCAGGTGCAGGATCTTATCAACATGACGAACCGTGACTCATCGTATTTTCTTGGTATTGATGGTGGCGGCACTAAATGCCGCGCTATCATCCAAAATGCTGAAGGCAAAACATTGGGCCAAGGACAATCAGGCACGGCTAATCCTGTCTACGGGACCGAAGAGGCTCAGCAATCCATTGTTCAAGCAGCAAAAGCTGCAATTGTTGACGCCAACTTACCGGCCAACACCTTAAGCGATTTGATCGCGGGGGTAGGACTTGCCGGGGTCGATATTCCCCGTTTTTATGCGGCCATGATGGACTGGAAACATCCTTTTTCTCAATGCTTTATTACTCATGACTTGCCCATTGCCTGCCTTGGGGCGCATCAAACTGATGAGGGTGCTGTCATTATTACAGGCACAGGCTCCAGTGGATATGTGCGATGTAAAAACAACGAATTATTTCTAGGAGGCTATGGCCTTCCTTGCAGTGATCAGGCTAGTGGTGCCTGGCTTGGTGTCAAAGCCCTGGATGCCATATTTCTGGCAAATGATTCACTGGGACCTGAAACAGTGCTTGCAGAAACGCTGACCCAAGCGCTGGCCATCCCCAACACCAATGATGACTTGGCAGATTGGACGATAGATAAGCCCAACCGAGCCTATGCACAACTTGCACCACTGATCATTGAGCAATACCAAAAAGACAGTGTTGCGACCAAAATTTTGGATTCCGCCATCGACTACCTGACACAATTAGCACACAAACTGCTCGAAACCCCCGATGTCGAATTGGCTCTTATAGGGGGCCTCAGTCACTTCTACCATGAACACTTATCCCAAACCTTTCAATCCAGACTCATTAAACCCAAAAGCAGCCCTGAGGTTGGCGCAATACTTTTTGCAAAGCAGAAAATTAAAAAAATATAATTAAACAGCCATCAAGCCTTGCCAGACAAGACTTGATGGCTGACTACCTCAGTTGATAATAAAAAACTTATCATAAGCCCAACCGCTTGAGAATTTTCCTCCCTTTGAAAAAGTTCCCTTTTTAAACCCCTTGAAATATAAACATTTTTATTATGAATCGACGGTTATAATTTTTTTAATCATGAGAAATATCCATTGATTCAGTTGGCTCAGCTAATATCTTCTCCTCAACAGTTTTGGCTAACTCGTTAACCCCTTCCTCGTCTACAAGTCGATTAAATTTCCCCGATACAAGTTCTTTGCTAATCATGCCATCAAGAGCAAAAAGACCTTCTTTTTCTTTTGGCCTTACCAACTTCAGATTGCAGAGTTTAAACCGGTCGGGCCAGATTA
>CAKMZU010000160.1:0-5450 GCA_929200485.1 uncultured Gammaproteobacteria bacterium
GCTGCTTATCGGTTAAAGATACAATGGAGTGGTCACAAGACCCAAAAAAGTCCGAATTGAAGCTCAAGATCGATACGGCAATACTTTTGTTATAGAAGATGACAAACTCATGGCCGTCTGTATTCAGCATGAGATTGACCATTTAAATGGCATTTTATTCATCCAGCACTTATCGAAAGAAAAGCAAAAAAGTATAGCGACGCGCCTTGGGCATCAATGTGATGTCAGCATGCAGACGGACTCTAAGACAACCCCAAACAAGCCTAAATTTATTGGTAGCCATTAACTTATAGTCATTATTTAAATTCTATAATTTCATAGCTCATTACAGTTTTGAATGTAGGCCTATATTGTGCGATTCATTTTATTCGGCTTGCTCTTCTTGCAACTTTCAATTGCCGGGAATGATTCGCTATCCCCGGAAGGATCTTGGCACTCGCTATCACTTCCATGGTTCTTCGTAGAGTATATAAATAAAAGCCGCTATAAATTTGACAAGGCAAAAACAATTATAAACTTATCTGATGGCTCTAAAATTACATCAAAGTCTGGCTGTATCGGTTATGCTTATGGTTTTTCTATGCTAGCAGAGAAGAGGGTTATACCTCAAAGAAACCATTCAGGCATTTATATTCATCCAGATGAAGATAACGCATCACTTTTTTACGAATTACGATTAACTAAGAGCCATTGGGATTGTATACAAATCATACCAAGCAAACCTGATGAGTTAATTTTAAGGGAATCAACAATAGATCACGAATCAGGTGAAATATCTTTTCCAAGTAGTTTAGAGCAAACGTACACTAAACCTGCTCTCCAAGGAGATGAAATAAACGCAGAAGTATCAGTTAAATGTATTATGGAAATAAATACAATGTTTACCGATACATTCAAATCAATCATACCTTAAAGGCTTGCCCCCTCCTCAACCATACTGCAAGACATCAATTACAAAGCCGACTCCCACTTTATTCGCTATCTGTAACACGAAATCAATAGGTGCAAAAACGACAAGAAGGATAATTTCATTTTTTGGTAGCGTGGGAGCTAATTTATTTTTATAATGGCGACCAGAAAAGAGAATGACTATTATTTACCTTTTTTTACTGACTTTTTATGAGCGAATCCATTTGCCCACTCACTGAGCTTTCAGTGGGAGACAGGGCCATAATCCAGCTATTTGAAGACCAACACAGCCCAGATGGTCACAAACTAATGGCGTTAGGAATCACCCCCGGCACAGAGATTGAAGTCACAAGGCGTGCGCCTTTTGCAGACCCCATTGTCATTCGTTTGCGTGGTTTTAAATTAGCCTTAAGAAAAGCCGATCTAAGAGGCATACTGGTCAAACCAGTCCATGAAAACCTGCCGATAAAAAATAATCAATGAAAACCAATCTAAGCATCGCTTTAGCGGGCAATCCAAACTCAGGAAAAACCACGCTATTTAATCGCCTAACAGGTACAAATCAACGCGTTGGTAATTGGCCGGGAGTTACTGTAGAAAAAAAAATCGGCACAAGTCGATTTAAAGGGCAGAAGATTCAAGTTGTCGATTTACCTGGCACCTATAACCTGACGGGTGACTTTGGTGAAGAATCACTTGATGAAAGCATCGCACAAAAGTATATACAGGAAAATCAATGCGATGTGGTTATCAATATCATCGACGCCTCAAGTATTGAGCGTGGGCTTTTTTTAACCTATCAATTATTAGATGCCAATGTTCCTTTGGTCATCGCGCTTAACATGATGGACGTTGCTCAATCCAAAGGGCTGGAAATCGACCACAAACTGCTGGAAAAAATGTTAGGTTGCCCTGTTGTCCCTATCATTGCCAGTAAAGGCGAAGGTATTGAAAACCTTATATCAACCGCCATTAACGAAAGAAACAATCATATTAAGGTGCTCAAAGCATCTATTTATGGCGAAAAAATCCCGCTCAATAATTTGGATGCCAACACACCACCACACGAAAACATCAACAAGCTGTATCAAAAAGTGGATGAAACCTGTCAAGCTATTTTATCCAAACCTACCCAAGGGAAAAAACCTTTCTCTGAACACATTGACGATGTTGTTCTTAACCGTTTTTTAGCCGTGCCCTTTTTTTTACTCTCAATCTATTTACTTTTTTTCTTTGCTATCACTTTAGGCGGTGCATTTCAAGACTTATTTAATAACATTGGTGGCTTAATTTTTATTGATACACCCAGAATACTGCTGCCTATGATCAATGCACCTGAGTGGCTCATCGCATTAATCTGCGACGGTATCGGTGGAGGCATACAGCTGGTTCTTAGTTTCATTCCCGTCATTGCGGCTTTATTTTTTGCACTCTCGTTCCTTGAAGATGTTGGCTATATGACGCGGGCTGCCTTTATTGTTGATCGCGTGATGCGCAGTATCGGATTATCCGGCAAAGCCTTTATTCCTTTGATTATTGGTTTTGGCTGCAATGTGCCAAGTGTGATGGCCGCCAGGACTCTTAACAAAGAGGGTGACCGATTGATTACCGCGCTCATGGCACCTTTCATGAGTTGTGGTGCAAGATTAACCGTCTACACACTCTTCGTTGCCGCCTTTTTCCCTGTCAGTGGCCACAATGTTTTATTTGTTCTTTATATATTAGGCATCATTGTCGCTATATTTACCGCATTTTTAGTCCGTCGGTTTATTTTTTCAAGCGAACAAGGCTCATCCGTGCTTGAGCTCTCTCCCTATCTTATGCCCACACCAAGAAACTTGCTGATCCATACCTGGCATAAGTTGAAAGGTTTTGCCTTAAGAGCAGGCAAATCCATTATTCTTGTCGTGATTGCATTGAACATTATCTCATCAATTGGTACTGACGGCTCTTTTGGTAACCAGGATCGCGAAAACTCCCTATTATCGGCTATCGGTAAAAAAATCACCCCAATATTTTCCCCTATGGGTTTAGACGAAGATAACTGGCCCGCTACTGTGGGCATTTTTACAGGACTTTTTGCCAAAGAAGTGGTCGTAGGCACCTTAAATGCGCTCTATTCTCAAACCACTGAAGCGCCTGAAGAGTATGCCCCCCTCGAGATAATCAAAGAAGGGCTGGTAACTATCCCTGAAAATTTAAAAGGTGCTTTTGGCTCACTATTTGACAACCCTTTAGAGTCTGACCTGAATATTAAAGATGTCGCGCAGGAACAAGGCGTCAACAAAACCACCCTTGCTGCGATGCAAAACTATTTCACCCCCTTGAGTGCCTTTTGTTATCTCCTATTTATTTTGCTGTATATCCCCTGCGTTGCAACCGTTGGGGTCATTGCCAAAGAACATGGTAATTATTGGGCAGCTTTCAGCGTTATTTGGTCTGTAAGCATCGCCTATACTCTGGCCGTTTGCGTCTATCAAATTGCCACTTTTTTGAGCCACCCATTATCATCAAGCCTTTGGGTAATAGGAATTTTACTTTGGCAAATAGCATTAACGAGTTTTGTCTTGTATTACGGCAAAAAACACGCAATTAAGCAGCGGTTAATTCCAAGCGTCCAAATACAATAGCGAGTGAACATCTGCCGAGAGTCGTCTGCTCTCGGGCGGATTGCTAAATTCCAATCTATATTGAAGGGTATGGTTTACAAGGGAAACAACCATGCCCAAATTATTAACCCACTTATCTGTCTTTTTGTTCTCTCTGCTTTTGCTCTCAGGTTGTGATCGATCATCGAACAATCAGATTGATCCTATACCAGACCAAGAAGTCATCCTGCTTGCAGGTGCGCTTTATGATGAAGACCCCTTGCCCACCTCTCACGCCTTAATCACGTTCTCACTCTCTAAAAAATCTCAGCATCAATTCGATCTCTATAAGTTGGGTATTATCGATATTGTCATTGAAATCGACAGTGGCGTTGAGGTGATTCGACATTCATTAACAGGCAAACTTATTCCTGAAGACTTTTATTTGGATGATGCCAATGCTATCGATTTAACAACACTCAAGGATGCTTATCAATTCTACGGCTTCTTTGAAGTACCTGCCGGCAATCTCAAGGCAATAGAGATTGCTTTTTCAGGTAGCAAGAGCGAAATCATTTATAAAGAAAACCTTTATTCGCTGGTAGACAGCCATTTTGCACTCTACCCCAATTATTCAACGAAAAATCATGACAAATTAAATGAACAACGTTTCCCGCTGATTGTGCGTCAATCGATAAAAGACCCCATTACTTTTGAGGAAGGCAACCTAAGCCCAATAAATATTGAAATTCAGGCGTTCGAGTCTTTCACTAAAGAACCAGTAAAATCTACCGATAGTAATACAACTTACGGGTTTTTCTCGCCAATGTTTGCGGTGATCTCATTACCACACAAAGGAGATTTCCCTGCACCTATCCCGCTGCGGATTAAAGAAAGCAACGACATTCTTTTTGCTGACAGCGACCAACCTGCCATGATGCTCGGTGAACTATCTACCCAAATATTTACAACTGAGTATAAAATTTCTGAAAATGCGCGTCTTCATATTGATGGTCAAGCAACAGATAGCCTTTCAAATCCCAAGGGTAGCGCTGCCATTGATTTAATAGGCACGCTTACGATCAATAAAGCAGGGTATTTTTATGAATTAGATCAAGCCAACATCCATTTTTTTGACCAAACCCAACAAAAGATCCTCTATGAAGGGGTAGTGACATCTCGATCAGGCGATAAGGCCGAAATTTCAGGGAAAAAGCTGGATTTAACGAACAATAAAATGGCTTTTTTAGAAGGCGAAGTCTTTCAAGGCGTTGTCAAATTTCCATCAAACAACATCTCAAGAGGCGATTTCATCAGCGTTTTACAATCGGACGATGGCATTAAAATTCTACCGCCACAAAAATTGAGAGCGGACCAAACAGAAGTGTTTGATATACACTCATCGCTGGCTATTGAAGCCGACGACATCTTGAACTTAGATAATTACTCAGATAAAAACGACATTCTTAGCCTTTCGAACCCTCTACCTTGTGAAACCTTCATTGAGTACTGCCAATCGGATCAGCCAATTAAGACACTTGATTTCTCAAACGCCCAAGGGACTCATAAGGTCATTATTTTAGGTTTAGGTGAATACCAGGAAAACAATAACCACCCGTTTTTTATTAAATCTAAAACCCTGATAAAAACCTATAAAGATTCTCAAACACTACTAGCAACCTTGGCAAAACAAACCACCGCAGGCTACCGGATATATCGCTTATCGGGAGAAGGTAAACAAATCGGTGACCGCTTTACATTCTCAAGTGGCCTTAACCTCATCGCACTATCACCCAACTTAAAACAAGAGGTCTCTTCTAAAATTTTAAAAGGGCCAATAACGATAGAAAAACTACAAGACAAATTCTCAAGAATAATTAATAGAATTAAAGGGTTACGCTTTGGTATTAGTGGCAAAAACTTAGTCAATCGAACAAAAAAATCATTCCAGGG
>CAKMZU010000160.1:5460-8169 GCA_929200485.1 uncultured Gammaproteobacteria bacterium
GATTGAAGAAAATAAACATACTGAGTAGAACAGCTAGCATTAGAAAAAAATTTAGAACATCAAAAAGAGTTGAAAGCAACAGTGCACTAACGCTAAGTACTGCTGTTGCTGAAACCCCACAAAGGGGTAAAGTGATTATACAACCGATGAATCAGATTCTCGCAGAAGCGACAGCTGATGGTTTAAACAAGGAGGCGGCCAAGTATAAAGTTCTTCGAGCCGATGACATCAATGTCGAGGTGAAAGAAGTGGTATCAAAAATAAGTAGTCGCATTCCACCCAAGATATACGATGTCGTTCAAGCACTACCTGATAAAAATCAACTTAAGCCAATCCCTTCAAGAATTTCAACCTTGGCGAATACACTCACCGAATCTTTGATTTTATCGAAAACTGAGGCACTTCGTTTAGCTAGCATCAACTCTCGACTCAAATCGATGTCCACTGAAGAATTTAACGCCACACTTGAGTTTCGAAAAAATCACGGCAAGTTAGCTGCATTATTGACTGTAGCCGGCTTATTTCCCACAGAAGAATCCGCTAACGACCGAATAGCAAAAGCGCTAGGCGAGATCACGCCAGATGCGATGCAAAAAGGAGACATAGAACCTAAAGTAAAAGTTATCACTCAAGAGGTTGACCTTAGCCTCACAAAACAAAAAACTAACATTGCTAATATTGGGAACCCTAAGGGAATACCTTCACCCCCTCCGCTACCTCCGGGAATAAAAGCGTTAAAAAACAACTTAATCGACACAGCCAACGCCGGTCAAAAATCTATTACAACCTTAAAAAGTCAGCCAATAGACCTTGCCAATGAAATAAAAAACGTTCAATTGAAAAAAACTACTCCGTCGAGGGGAATCAATATTGATCCGCATAGTGCACTTATGGCTGAAATACTTTCAGGTAAAGCCAAACTTAAATCCGCTTCAAAAGCATTGACGAACGCCAAAGAAACGAGCCTTCAAACCAATAAAAGCTGGGTTGGTGAATTATTATTAAATAAAGTGAACTCTCTTGATCTAACAAATCCAAAAACGTCAATAAACAACGGCAATGAGTTTAATGGCGCCTCAGATGATGAATGGGCAGATGAAGAAAAAAGCTATTCTGCAGAGCAGGAAAAACTAAAAAACACTGCTGATGCCATAGAGAGCACCAAGACAAAATCCAACCTAGCCATTGATGACATTCAATCCAATGATCTACAAAAACAAACTAGCCTTAAACCAAAAACAGGTACTCCGAGTATAACGCCTGATATACAAAATTCATTGAACCAGCAGATAATAAATCGACGCAAAGCGATAACCGGTAAGTAACTCAGACAAGCACCCAGCAATGACCGATTTGCAAGTAGAGTTGCAGGGATAATCTTGTACTTTATTTCGCAGAAATTGTTACATGTTAATTTTGTTAAGTTGTTTTCCGTGTAGCTTAAAGAGTAACAATAAACAAACAATTGCACCCAATAAAGCGTACGCCATATCTGATTGGATATCCCACTCATATCCCTGTGATCCACAAAAATAGATAGTATTGGCAACTCTTTCTGTTGTCTCGTAAGGTTCACTGGGTTAACGCTGTTGGTTGCGTTCGCTCTTGTTCAGTTCGATGTCTCACAGAATGATGCTTTTATAATTGGTGGGTTTATAACTCTTTTTATTTGTACATTCCTGATTTAACTTACTTTCAGAAGACACTTAAAAGAACAGGCGGAAACGTTTGGGATTCCAGTTCACCGTTTAGGATTATAGGCACTCGGAGTTGTATATGCGTTGTGCCAGCTATTCATTTACTTAATCTGATTTGCGTATAAGAATTCGTAATTTTCACAAGACCTTCAATGCATTCTTCTCTAGACGCGTTAGTGTAATTGAAGGTTTTTCAGGTTGAAATGTATAGGCTATCAGACCGCCTGAGATTGACTATAAATCCGCAATGGCTTCGATGTCTTGAGTGTTCAATCTGTGAAATATTTTTTAGCTGATCAAAAACCGTTTCAATCACAAAACGCTTGCAAAGCATAAGCTTGCCCCAGAGTTTCATCATTTTTGGCTTCATGTTCTTTCTGATATTAGTGATCAGTGTTACATCCTGCTCTTTGAGTTCCTGTTGTAATAGTGCTGAAATGTAGCCTTTGTCGCCATAAAGTGCTCCCCATAAATCCTCGCACATCTCAGATACAGGCGTTCTATCATCAACATTTCCCAGAGTAACTTTCACTGAAATTATTCCACCCTGATCGTTTATTATGAGGTGTAATTTGAAACCATAAAACCATCCTGTACTTGTTTTTCCTCGTTCAGCTTCATCTTGAAAGACCTTATGCCTTGGAATTCGAAGATTGTGGAAAACCTGTATTTTTGTCGCATCAATAAAAGCGATACCTGTTGGCTTAGCAAAGCGATGCGCTAAAAATGCACACAAAGGAGGCGCGACTGTCTGTATTAGTCTAACCATATGTGAATAGCTGACTAGCTCCGGAAAGGCATTGGAGTAAGTCAAACAAACATGCTGTGTATAGAAGGCCTTGAAATTCCTGTAACCAGACTGATGAAACAAAATGATGATCGTCATAATTTCGCTATAGGAAAATTTGCCTGGCTCGGTTCGACATTTCTCTTTGCTATCCAGGAGGCTTTCCTCCCACTAGTACTTCGTTTCACAGCATTTGTCCTGTTCAGTGGCTCAGTAAAATGTTCA
>CAKMZU010000161.1:0-1030 GCA_929200485.1 uncultured Gammaproteobacteria bacterium
GTAGTGAGGCGCTCTATGTGCCGCTAGGTGCGTCGATTCGAAATATTCATGTCGGAGGTGTTTTCGTATGCCAGCAGCGGCTGCCTCCTCTGCATCGTTTAGCATGTGAGTGCTTAGCGTTTGTCGCGGCTGTGCTAATGTTTGATCGCTTTCGCTCGGACTATAGCTATACACGGCACATTTTGACATTGAGAATTTTATATCTGCTTGGCGAAGAGGCGCCGATTTCTCAGACAGCAATTGCGACTGAGCTGGATGTGTCGCGTCGGGTTGTAAAAAATACAGTTGATTTCTACATCAAATATTTTGATCTAAAAGGGAATAACGCTGCAAGCTTGCTTGCTAATAGGCTTGCGCGTCATCATCGAGATCTGAAATATGTAATTAGCCAAATTGATATTTGATCGGTTCAAAATGGGGTGTTTTGAACCGGCTGTTTGAGTCAAATTTGCAATAAAATTAACAAAAAATCATCTATTCGCGTATTTCACACGCATTTTTTATCGTCTCTAACGTTAACTAATTCCGTTTTTTGCTTCAAAAAAGGGGCTTCGGTGCAAATGAGGGTGTTTTGAACCGAAATTCGCCTGTTTTGGCTGGTTTTCGGTTCAGGTTTTGCCGATGGCCAGTTTTTGAATGCGGTATTATCGCCCCTCATTTATCTGCACTTTTCAATAAATTAAAAACATATGGCTGACGAGAAAAAAACAATAAAACCAGCAGCTGCGCTGATGATCGATTTCGACACAAACGAATCGCTCTTGGTCGCTGAAATAGATGATGGCGATTGTGTTCATATGGTAAATTATTATCTGGATGAGGGGAAGAAAAGAGAAAACAATGAAGACTGATGCAGTCATTTTTGGCGGTTTTGGTGCCATTTCTCAGCTTTATTCTGATGAAAAATACAGCGAGTTATCTTTTTATATCAAGCACTTAACAGTTTTGTCCTCATTGCTCTGGGGGTGTAGTGGTCGCAGGTTCAAATCCTGCTACTCCGACCAATTCTCTTAAGTCCCTTTATCCTCTC
>CAKMZU010000161.1:1130-6042 GCA_929200485.1 uncultured Gammaproteobacteria bacterium
TTAACCATCTTAACCATCTTAACCATCTTAACCATCTTAACCATCTTAACCATCTTAACCATCTACTTGGAGCTTTTTGTATCTCTCTGTGTATGGAAACTCTGGTTTTCTTTTTCCTTTAATAGATTTCTCAAGTAAAAAGCTATGCGAGAAATTAAGGGTGTTAAGGCGGAATCCATTGTAAATCAAGTGTTGTGCTTGCGATTGAGATTATTTCTCCCCTCAATTAGGTAAAGTTTTTCAGTCAAAGTATAAAAACCGCTTTACTTGTAAAATTTCCCATTTAGCACAAGTTGAAATGAAGATACTTAGTGAGTTAACAGCGGCAAATGCGCTTGAAATTTTGTTGGAGAGCCCCGAGTATATTCTGGAAGCTGAGCATGATTTAGTTTCACTGTTTCAAGAGGTGTCAGATTTTATGACCCTCGAGCGAAAAATGAAATTTCGTAGGCCTTTAGCTATGAGGCATAAAGGTTTGTCTGAATACAGTTTAAACGCTTTTCTTGTCTGAAAATTGTTCCTTTATTTGGATGCCTATTATTTATCTGCTTTATCGATGCTACAAAACTTATATGGATTAAGTAGGTCAAATACTTAACGGTTTAGATAAAAAAGTGGGATTAGAATATGGCTAAATTAAATAT
The DNA here is from genome assembly GCA_929200485.1 of uncultured Gammaproteobacteria bacterium. GTDB lineage: Bacteria > Pseudomonadota > Gammaproteobacteria > Pseudomonadales > DT-91 > CAKMZU01. Next base: position 1,775 of record CAKMZU010000161.1, read on the forward strand.
TGGTGTTCCTGAAAAACATAAAAAAATTATTGCTGAAGAATTATCAAATTTATTGGCAGACTCCTATACCTTGTACTTACAAACCCATAATTTCCATTGGAATGTGGTCGGGCCTAAATTTCATGATTTGCATTTAATGTTCGAAGATCAATATACCGAGTTGGCTGAGGCCGTTGATGAAATAGCTGAGAGAATAAGGACATTGGATTCTCCAGCGCCGGGTACTTACAAATCATTTTCAACTGTTGCTCATGTCAAAGAAGGTGAAGGTGTTCCAAAAGCTGATGAAATGATCAAAATCTTGAAAAAGAATAATGAACTGGTTGTGGAAAGCTGCCGCAAAGTTTTAAAAGCTGCTCAGGATGGAGATGACGAATCAACCGTTTCTTTGGCTTCTGATCGCATGCGCATACATGAAAAAACCGCCTGGAAGCTTAACTCAATGACCGAGTAGGCTTGCTGATTTAACCCTCTGAAGGTTTTAGAGCATACTTTCAGAGGGTTAAAAATATGGGTTTCTTGAGTTGCGTTTAAATAAGCACTCTTTTATCAGCCTCTAAATCACTTGAAATTATGAAAGAAAGGCTGTATTTCTAATTGTAAAAAATGCCTGTTTTTGGTATCTTGGCGTCCCATCTTGATCGACTATAATAGTTGAGAGTTTTGTTAGCTAATTAAAGGCCAAGGATCAAATCTAGAGATTATTTCTAGAGGTTAGTAGCAGGATAGGTCGCAGGATTTTAGCAGCTCTCGTCTCCCATCAAATTTTTTTTAGGTTAAGCAATGACGCGTTATATATTCGTCACAGGTGGCGTTGTGTCTTCTTTAGGCAAAGGGGTAGCTTCTGCATCTCTAGGTGCAGTGCTTGAAGCACGTGGATTATCAGTTTCTATGATGAAGCTGGATCCTTATATCAATGTTGACCCAGGGACAATGAGCCCTTTTCAGCACGGTGAAGTCTTTGTTACTGAAGATGGTGCTGAAACTGACTTGGATTTAGGTCATTATGAACGTTTTGTTAATACGAAAACAACGAAACGTAATAACTTCACTACGGGCTCAGTTTATGAAACCGTTCTTAAAAAAGAGCGCCGTGGCGACTACTTAGGCGCAACTGTTCAAGTCATTCCTCATGTGACTGATGAGATAAAGAAGCGAATTCTACAAGGCCCGGATGATGAAGATATTGCCTTGGTTGAGGTAGGTGGTACCGTGGGTGACATTGAATCCCAACCTTTTTTAGAGGCAGTTAGGCAGCTAAAAATTGAGCTGGGTAATGATAATGCTTTACTAATCCATCTTACGCTTGTGCCTTACATTAAAACGGCAGGTGAAACTAAAACAAAACCAACTCAGCACTCCGTTAAGGAGTTACGAGGTATTGGTTTGATCCCGGATATTCTTATTTGCCGTTCAGAGGTTGAGCTTGATAAAGCCGCTCGAAATAAAATTGCGCTGTTCACAAATGTAGAGGAGCGAGCGGTTATCTCCATGGCAGATGCTAAAACCATTCACTCGGTACCTCGTGTGCTTAAAGAGCAGGGGCTAGATGATATTGTCGTTGAGAAATTTAAACTTGACTGTCATGAGGCGGATTTAAGTGAGTGGGATCGAGTCGTCAGTAATGAACTCAACCCAACAACGAGCATCGATATCGCCATGGTTGGTAAATACATGGAGTTACTGGATGCTTATAAGTCCTTGATCGAAGCGGTTAAGCATGCAGGGATTAGTCTTCAGGCTAAGGTAAACATTGATTTTATCGATGCTGAAAAAATTGAACAGGAAGGCACTGCTTGCCTTGAAGGTAAAGATGCTATTCTCGTCCCTGGTGGATTTGGTCATAGAGGGGTTGAGGGTAAAATCAAAACCGTTCAATTTGCCCGTGAAAACAAAATTCCTTATTTGGGTATTTGTTTGGGGATGCAAGTTGCAGTCATTGAATATGCAAGAAATGTATTAAAGCTGGATGACGCAAATAGTACGGAATTTAATAAAGAATCTCAGCATCCTGTGGTGGGCTTAATCACGGAATGGATTGATGAATCCGGCAGTAAAGTTGAGCGTAACGAAGCCTCAGACCTTGGGGGAACAATGCGTTTAGGTAAGCAATTGACTCATTTAATTGATGGTTCTCAAGCGGCGAGTATTTATGGTTCAGTAGAAGTCTATGAACGCCACCGTCATCGTTATGAAGTTAACAATCGCTACCTGGATGACCTGAAAAAAGCAGGCTTAAGCATCAGCGGGTTATCCTTTGATAAGAGCTTGGTTGAAGTGGTTGAATTGGAAGATCATCCTTGGTTTTTAGCTTGTCAATTCCATCCGGAATTTACGTCAACACCACGACAAGGGCACCCGCTCTTTAGCGCTTTTGTTAAAGCGGCGCTCAAACAACAACGTCTACAAACAACTCAGAATTAAGAAAGGCAAGCCCTATGAATGAAATAAATTTTGAAGGTATTCAGTTAGCCAATCACCTCCCATTTGTGTTGTTTGCAGGCATGAATGTGCTGGAATCGAAGTCATTAGCGGAAGAGATGGCAGGCACCTACAAAACCATTTGTGATAAGTTGGATATTCCTTACGTATTTAAGGCTTCTTTTGATAAAGCCAACCGATCAAGTATGTTTTCTTTTCGAGGGCCAGGTCTTGATGAGGGATTGAAAACCCTTGATCACATTAAAAAAACCTTTAATGTCCCAGTGATTACTGACGTGCACGAGCCTTATCAAGCAGAGGCAGTTGCCGAAGTTGCGGATGTTTTGCAATTGCCGGCCTTTTTATCAAGGCAGACGGATCTGGTTGTTGCGCTGGCTAAAACGCAAAAGGTTATCAATGTCAAAAAAGCGCAATTTCTTGCGCCTCATGAAATGAAACATATTTTGACTAAATTTGCAGAGGCCGGAAATGAAAAAGTCATTCTGTGTGAGCGTGGCACAATGTTTGGTTATAACAATTTGATAGTCGATATGTTAGGTTTCAGGCAAATGAAAGCCTTAGGTGCACCTGTCATGTTTGATGTGACTCACGCGCTTCAGCAGCCCGGTGGATTAGCCGAGTCAGCAGGAGGGCGTCGCCAACAGTCTGTTGATTTGGCGTTAGCAGGAATGAGCCAGGGGATTTCAAGTCTTTTCCTTGAAGCACATCCAAATCCAGATGTGGCTAAATGTGATGGGCCTTGTGCTTTACCTATGGAGGTTCTTGAACCGTTTTTAGCACAGGTGAAAGCAATTGATGACTTGGTTAAAGGTTTTACCCCGATTGAGATAAAGTAAATAAATCCTCTGGAAAAATTAAAAAGACATTAAAAACTGGAGCAGTAGTATGGCGCAAATTAGTGATGTATTGGCCTTTGAGGTTATGGATTCTCGTGGCAACCCCACAGTTCAGGCTGAGGTGGTTTTAGATGATGGTTCGGTCGGTGTTGCGATTGCGCCATCTGGTGCGTCAACGGGTTCTCGAGAGGCCTTGGAACTGCGTGATGGTGACAAATCACGTTATCTGGGTAAAGGGGTGACTAAAGCGGTTGCTAATATCAGGGAAACCATTAAGCCGCTTTTAGTCGGTAAAGATGCCAGTGATCAGGCTGCCATTGATCAATTAATGCTTGATGCCGATGGGACTGAAAACAAAAGTGTTTTAGGTGCTAATGCGATTCTTGCTGTTTCCCTGGCCAACACTAAGGCTGCTGCAACTTCAAAGAAAATTCCACTATATCAACATATTGCTGCACTTTTTGGTAATGAGACGTTAACTTTGCCTGTGCCAATGATGAACATTATCAATGGTGGTGAGCATGCCGATAACAACGTCGATATTCAGGAGTTTATGGTTCAGCCAGTGGGCGCACCGACTTTTTCTGAAGCACTACGTTGTGGTGCTGAGATTTTTCATGCATTGAAATCTGTTCTTTCAAAAAGAGGGCTGTCGACGGCAGTGGGTGACGAAGGCGGATTTGCACCTAATTTGCCATCAAATGAAGCGGCACTTGAAGTGATCAGTGAAGCAGTAGCAAACGCAGGTTACAAACTAGGTGACGATGTCACTTTAGCATTAGACTGTGCTTCATCTGAATTTTATAAAGACGGTAAATATGATCTTTCTGGTGAAGGTAAGGCATTTGATGCTGAAGGTTTTGCCGATTATCTGGCAGGGTTGTCTGCGAAATATCCAATCATCTCTATCGAAGACGGCATGGATGAAAGTGACTGGGATGGCTGGAAAGTATTAACCGATAAGATCGGTGATAAAGTTCAGCTAGTTGG
>CAKMZU010000161.1:6052-8116 GCA_929200485.1 uncultured Gammaproteobacteria bacterium
TGGGTGATGATTTATTTGTTACAAATACCAAAATCCTTAAAGAAGGCATTGATAAGAAAATTGGCAATTCAATCTTAATTAAATTCAATCAGATTGGATCCTTAACTGAAACCTTAAACGCCATCAAAATGGCACAAGATGCTGGCTTTACTGCGGTTATTTCGCACCGTTCAGGTGAAAGTGAAGATTCGACCATTGCTGATCTTGCTGTGGCAACGGCTGCCGGTCAAATCAAAACCGGTTCTCTATGCCGCTCAGATCGAGTTGCTAAATATAACCGTTTATTACGTATCGAAGCCGAGTTGGGTGATAAAGCAGTTTATAGAGGAAAAGCGGAATTTTCTCAGTTAAACTAAGCTATAAAAAGAAGCGAACAAAGGCGTTGTTTAACGCCTTTGTTATTTCTACGCTTTTAAATTTATGGTTTGAGACAAGGAAATAGATCGGCATGAAATGGCTAAATATCAGTCTGATTCTTGTTCTTCTGCTTCTGCAAGTGAAATTATGGTTTGGCGAAGGCAGTATTGTAGAGCTGCTCAATACGCAAAATAAAATGGATGCACAAATTGCAGCCAATGCATTAGCTGAAGTTCGAAACAAAAAACTCAGTCAACAAGTGCTCAGTTTACAGCAAGGAGACAAAGGCGTTGAAGCTTACGCAAGAAGTGAGCTTGGGTTAATTAAGTCAGATGAAACCTTCTTTTTCTTTGTTAGTGATGAAAAATGAATTAGTGAGTTTTTAGACGATGTCCACTCCAGATAATGCTTCACCCATTTGGGTTGTTATTCCTTGCGCAGGTTCTGGTAGCCGAATGAAGCAATCAGAGCCAAAACAATATCTTCCTTTTTTAGAATCAACGTTGATCGAGTCGACATTAGCTTGCTTTAGCAACCGGCAGGATGTGGTTCGGATTATTATTGCTGTTGACGATCAGGCGCGTTTTTTATCAAAGGTGACACCTCCTGCTAAAGTTGCTCTTGTGCGTGGTGGCACAACACGCGCTGAATCAGTTCAAAATGCGTTAAATACCATTACAGATAGCAATGCACTGGTTGCAGTCCATGATGCAGCAAGGCCTTGTATTCGACAATCACGTTTAGATCAGCTGTTTTCTGTTGCCAGAAATAGCTCCAATGGAGCATTGTTTGCAGAGCCTTGTTCGCAAACAGCAAAGCGCGTGATTGATGGAAAGGTGATAGAAACCTTGGATCGCTCCAAGATCTATCTTTCGCAAACACCTCAAGTATTCCCCTTATCTCTCTTACAGCAAGCTTTTGATAAAGTTCAGCATAAAAACATCACCGATGAATGTCAGGCTGTAGAAAACTTAGGGTTATCGCCAACGATTGTTGAAAGTGACCGTGAAAACATTAAGATAACTTACCCCATTGATCTCCATTTAGCTGAACAGCTGGTACTTAACATTCGGGAGGAAGAAACATGAGAATAGGGCATGGTTATGATGTGCATGCTTTCGGTGAAGGAGATACCGTGATATTGGGGGGCGTGAATATTCCCTACGAAAAAGGTTTGGTCGCGCACAGTGATGGTGATGTGCTGTTACATGCCTTGTGCGATGCAATGCTCGGCGCAGCAGGGCTTGGAGATATTGGCAAGTGTTTTCCTGATACTGATATTGCTTATAAAGGTATTGATAGTCGAATTCTACTACGGCGAGTGGTTGGCTTGCTTGATGAGAAAGGTTATGTGGTAGGAAACACCGATATTACAGTCATGGCGCAGGCACCAAAAATATCAAAATATACGAGTACAATGGTTGAAAATATTGCAGATGACTTAAAGATTCCAAAGGATCATGTGAATATCAAAGCAACAACAACCGAGAAATTAGGCTTTGTTGGTCGGAAAGAGGGTATTGCTGCTGAAGCAGTTGTCCTTATCAAAGAAAAACCATTGGGTTAATCACTTGTCGTATTCTTTTGATTTTCATGCAGCCTTCTCTGCGCTAAACGCGGAGGCAACGTTTAAAGAAAACCCCGATGACTTTCAAGTCAGAGAGGAGTTAGGGTTTGAGCCTGACGGTACAGGTGAGCATCTTTATC
>CAKMZU010000162.1:0-3324 GCA_929200485.1 uncultured Gammaproteobacteria bacterium
ACTATTATCTTCACAAATCTGCCTTAACATGAACATTTTACTGAGCCACTGAACCAGACAAATGCTGTGAAACGAAGTACTATCGATTCACAGCTAACCCTCTTTAAGTAAAAACGCTTTTCGTTCATCGACCGTCATTTCACTTAAATTTTCCACAGTTTTATAAAAGGCAGCTATCTCACCTGAAGTTTTATATAAGGCAAATAGTGCCTGACTATACTGGAAGTAACTGCCTACCGTTGAAAGCTTTGCATTATTAAGGTTTGTTAACCACAGCTGATATTGGTTACCCCACCCTTCTGAGGATTTATTAACATGATAATCCGCTAAGATTTTTGCTAACGCCGCTTGTTTTTTTTGGCGTTTTTCATCGGTTGATAGATTCTTGTCCTGATAGATTTGACTCAGCATGGAGAAATAGGAAAGAACAAAATCGTTGAAAGCCTGGCTCTTTTGCATGTCAGCTAAACGGTTCTCTGCGTTTTGACCATCTTGCCCATACCATTTCAACAAACCAATCAGCTCAACTGTTGAAGCAAAACTTTCGTTAAAGGTTGTATCATTCTGAACATAGATTTTTTTATGCGCCAGCTCATGAAAAATTAAACCCACCAATGAATTTTCTTTATCAAACAAAAACGTATTCATCAAAGGGTCATTAAACCATCCAAGGGTTGAGTATGCTCTGACACCTCCTACATAGACATCCAACCCTTCACTTTTTAATTCTTTCGCTTTTTCGATGGCATCTTCTTTATCAAAATATCCACGATAACCTACGCAACCAGCAATAGGGAAACACCAGGTTAACGGCGTTAAAGAAAATTCTGGTGCTGCAAACACATTCCAAACAACGTAAGGTTGTTGCAAATCCACATAATGAGAAAACGAATCACTGGCTGGTAACAACAATTCTTTCTTTGCAAACGATTTTAATCGTTGCACCAGAAGCAACCGCTCTTTTAGCTGTTCAGGCGTTTGTTTTTGCTTAATCAAACTTTCGACCGATTCACGATTTTTCCAGAGATTTATCTGACCATCAATCGCTTGGGAGTAGTAAGAAAATTGCTCACAACCTGTCAAAAACAGACTAAATAAAATGGCAATCCATGGCACGAATGTCTTCCTTGATTATTAGTTTAATGGAAATTTTAGCATCAAATACCGATGCATCAAAAAAGAGACAAGCGCCTTTGAGATTCAAAGAAGATAGGCTGAGATAAAAAAGAGCCCTTTATGCACTATATACAACTAAAGGAAGCTACCCTTTTTCTGATGAGGGACTTCCCATTACATTGAGTACATTGGAGGGATTAATTAAGGAAGCTGAAGCGAAGGAATTTCATATTCCTCCGCCTTTTTCAAGGAAACCTTAATATCTTTAGTAAATATTAAGGAGGCTAACTAGTCATCGGGGGGTATTTGAAAACGATTTCATCCTTAGATCGATCAGTAGGGTGACGAACGACCAGAGGCTGTCCTCTCTTAGGTGCATACCATACTTTACTATTAGCGCCGAGATCAGCATGTCTTCTTGTCCCCTTAGAATCGGCTGAGCGAGCAGAAGCAGCCTTAGAAGATGAAGACACTGACGAAGCGACATTCGACTCTTCTCCAGATAGATTTTTAAAATATACGATCCAATGCCCTGGATTATTTAGATCCGGTATTGCCACAGCATTTTCATCTTCAAAGGCTGCATTAATCATACGCTCTTTCCAAGGTAGGTCATTATCACCTGCCGCCTCAAGAAGAACAGACGCATTTGAACGTGAAGGCGCCTCTTCGTTTAATGGGCTTTGATAATTTTCAACCCTAAATGCAGTTGTAGTGAAATCTGGATTATTTTTCTGGTCGGCGCATTCAACGCCCGAAGGCGCCCTGCAATCATCGGATGCTGAATCCCTAGCGCTTGTCTTACTCAGTAAATACAAGGCAGCTCCAACGACAACACAAACCAACCCTACTGCTCCAGCAACTTTCAAGACGGGAGATATCGTCGATGGCTCCTGTTTTTTTGAGGATGCCGCAAAAACAGGATTAGAAGGGCTGAGTGTTATTAAACTTATTGCTGCACTGAAAGTAATATAAAAATGAAACTGCTTTACTCTTTTTAACATAAGCACACCATTTTTAACTTATTCCACCTAATTTTGAATCATTTGATTAGTACAAGTTCAAATTGGCAAATAAAAAGGTGTTCAAACTAACAATACAGCAAAGATAAAGGCTAATACCCACGCCTTATTAAACCAAACGACTTAAGGGCACCTCTATTAACTTAAAAGGTCACTACATGAGTGCTGAAGAATGATTAATTTAACGATCAATGTGCCCAAGATCTTCATCTGGGCAGATAATATCCCGTACTTTTCGCTTTAATGTTTTAGCATCAGGGAAGCCGCCATCATCGACACGGCTCCATATCCTTTGATCATTGCAAAAAACTTCAAATCGCCCCCCTGTGTCAGGGTGAAGACTAATCACCTCAATATCTCCCTGAAAAGTCTGCAATAGCTCCTGCATAAGCCATGCAGACCGGAGCATCCAATTGCATTGACTGCAATAAAAAATATCGATTTTAGCCATTGATTGTTCATTCACGCTGTTTTCAAGACATATTCTCAAGATGTATGACTTTTATCAATCCCTTAGAAACAGTGGCGCATTAGCCGTCAAACTGAACAGCCAAACAACTTTCCAGTTAACCACCTTATCTATCAAGATGAATCATTCAATTTGCATTTTAGGTAAAACTTTCGAATAGTTTGTCTAAGATTTACAATGACAATTCCACTTAAACAAACGAAGCGCTTCATAAGCAAAGAGTATTAGAGATGACCATTGAATTAATCACAACTGGAGGAACAATAGATAAAATCTATCAGCCGACGACAGGTGAGCTAACCTTTGATAAAAGCTTTCTTCCTGAGATGCTATCCAGAGGAAATTCACTTGCCGACATTCAAATCAACCACTTAATGGCGATCGACAGTCTGGATATGACCGAAACCGATAGGGTTATACTTTTACAACACATTCAACAATCGAAAGCAAAACAGATCATTATCACTCATGGCACAGATACCATGCCTGAGACTGCGACAATTCTCATGCAGGAAAATCTGGACAAGACCATTGTCTTAACTGGCGCAATGATTCCTTATAGCATCAATAACTCTGATGCCTTATTTAATCTAGGCGGTGCGGTATTAAGTGTTCAGCTATTACCTGTAGGCGTGTATATTTCAATTAATGGAAAAACATTTAACGCAGGTAACGTGCAAAAAAAAAAAACAAAAAGATTTTTTTAAACGATAAAAA
>CAKMZU010000162.1:3334-3883 GCA_929200485.1 uncultured Gammaproteobacteria bacterium
TCGCTAGAATTTTCCGGGAACTAAATCTTCATTTAATTGTCAACCTTGCATTATTTTTTCGATAAAAAATGGGTTTATTAAATGAAGAAGCAATATGTCATTTTCTTTATATTTTCACTATTTTCAATAAATTCCAATAGTGCTCCAATAAATTCCAATAGTGTTACGACGCTCACCAAATACAATAAAGAAATTCCATCGCATATAACATTTATTAGCACGTTAATTCAGGTATTAAATAAGAATAGAGAAACTGAACCTTATATCGAAGTAATAAATGAAACAAAAAATTTCCCTTTTTTTGTTATGGACACTTACATTGTAAAAAATAAGGATGACCGGGATATTGGATTGATAACACTCTCTGATCATACCAACTATCCCGAAAGCGCGATAGAATTATCAGTATATATACTGCCAATTTTTAGAAAGATGGGGCATGCAACTAATGCATTATTAGCAGCTGAAGCAATAGTAAAAAATGACAAAAAAAGAACTTGTTCAACTGCTATTGTAGGCCAACACGAGAAATGTAATGACGTTTCAAAG
>CAKMZU010000162.1:3893-8015 GCA_929200485.1 uncultured Gammaproteobacteria bacterium
CATCGGACGTGTTTATGATTTGTATGCAAAAAAGGTTCCCTAAAAGTGATGAATATTTTTTCTGCTACTCATTAACAAGTACCAAAATATTTTTTAATGGTTTTCTTAAATAAATTTTCGAACTATTCCGAATACAAATTATCAATATTTTTGTGGTTTGTATTCTGTGTGATAAATGAAAAAAACCTCTGTCATCTTCGCATACCTTTTAGGTGCTTTTTGTCACTTTTCATACACGACTGATTTCTATGGCCATAGAGGCTTTTCTAGTCAACATACCGAAAACACACTGAAGTCGCTCGAAAAGTGCATTTTACTGAATAAAAAAATCCCCGAGATTGTGGGTTCAGAAATAGATATTCGATTGACTTCAGATGACAAGATTATTGTCTTTCATGATAAAAATATAAACAGACTGGCAAACCCTCCTTCGAAGGATCTGCTTGATATACCTATTGAAAAGATGACTTCCAGTCAGCTGTCTCAAATCACTATTGGCCCTGAACATTTATCTATTCCAAACCTTGGCGAAATATTCGACCTGCTTTTACAATACCCTACTCAAAAGTTATTAATTGAATTGAAAGGCCCTGAAATAAATCTGCAAAACCAGTTAGCTATTCCAAATCGACTAGCTGAGGCTCTAGGGTTGTTGTTAAAGCAACATAAATATCAAGCATTAAAAAATAGAATCACTTTGATTAGTCTTAGTCTTCCACTGCTTCATGCAATCAATACCAAAGAACTGCAATCGATAAAAAAAATGTGGGTAGTCAAATCTAAACACATTAACGGGAAAACCCTTCAAGAACTTGAAGAAAACATTTTCAAACCCGCAAAGGGACTAACAGGTATAGATTTTGAAATGGACCTGAACTTATTTTTGCCGCTAACTGGAACGAGATTAAACCTAATTGAATTAACTAAAAATAAAGGGTTCGAAACTGACGCATGGCCTCATCGAGCTAAACGGAAAGATGGTGTCCTTTGGTATCCTTTGATAAAAGCTTCAGCATTAGAGAGCTTTACCACGGATATTTACCCAAACGCATTTTCAAAACAATATGCACCCGACCTAAATAAAATAAAATGCGCTATTCAAAAGGGTCAATTCACTAAAAACCTTGATAAAATTACACAGTTTGCATTACCTTATCTGTTTGAAGTTGAGCAGTTCTCCATTGCCTATTATGAACCCAGTGATGAAGACTTCTCACATAGTAACCCAGCTGAAAACCCTGATGATAAAGTCATTAAAGATTTAAATTTTCTGAAAAGATTCTCTGATGTTATCGTTTTTTCGAATCATTACCTGCGCGATCTCAAGCCTAAAGTCACAGAAATTATCCGCAATAAAAAGCACAACAACATAATTATTTTAGAACAATAAAAAAGCCATCAAAATGATGGCTTTTTAAATAGTATTGGGTCAGGAATTTATCCCTGCCACTTATGACCCCAAATACTCGCCTGGGTGTTATGTGTGGTTTCATAACCTTCTTCCAGTTGAAGACCCCCTTGACCAAACTCAAGGGCAAAGTTACCAGGTGTCAGCATATAGAAAGAGGTCATTTCATCATTGATGTGCTCACCCAGTGAAGAAATAATAGGAATTTCTCTCGCGGTAACACGATCAAGACAAGTGCCGACTTCGGTCAAAGTCTCTACCTCAGCCATTAAGTGAACGCAGCCAGGGGCTTTTGACTCAGGGCTAGGCGCAAAGTTAGTTTCAGGTGTTGGCGCACCCCAATTCCATAATGCAAGGCTGTGGTGACGAGGATTACAGTGCATGAAATATATATTACCCGTGCCTGTAGCACTAAGGTCAGTAATATCAGAGTCTGTGAATCCCATTTTCTCATAGAATTTATGCGTTTCTTCGTAGTTAACTGGCGCATGAAGAACGACGTGACCCAGCCCCATATCTGTTCCATCTTCTGCTTTAGTCACAAAAGACTTAACGTCTAACGGTGATGTAAACGCAACGCCATCGTTATCAACAGTAGAGAAATAAAGTTCTAACTGGTTACCTGATGGATCTTTTAAACGTGCAAGGCTGCTTGCACTGCGTGCAGCAAGCTGGGCTTCATCAGTAATCAGGTCAAATTCAACACCATCGGCTTTTAACTCTTCCAGCGCTGAAGAAAAAGCAGACTCAGAACCGAGATCCCAACCTGCAAATAACAGACCATCAAACTCTGCTGAGACAATTTGGTATCGGAATGAACGCTCATCCATCTTAAGGTACAAAGAACCGTTCTGGGGCATACTGGGTGATTCCATCATGCCTACCACTTCCGTCCCATAAGAACGCCATTTTTCAAGATCGGTTGACCCGACGACAACATAACCGAGGCTCTTTACTTCCATCTTTGTCTCTCACTTCTGTTTTGTAATCTGTTCTGCTGTAAAACAAACACCTCACAGCAGATTATGGTTTGTTAGTGCGCTGTGAGTATAATAATGCCAACTTTGTAAAGCAACTGAGAACGCTTTGAATTCTTTATCTAAACTATGGATAACGCGAAGTTTCGCTCAATATCGCCGACATTTATCAGGTTTTTCATGCATTTTAATGAGTTGCATTCTCATTCAGGTAACTCAAGGTCAGCATTGGGCAACATTAACATCTGACTCCCTGACGACGCATGAATATTGGCGATTAATCACTGCCCATTTTATCCACCTTAACTGGCAACATTTCGCCTTCAACATGGTGGGAGCAGGACTTTGCCTATTGATTTTTGCCAAAGACGTAGAGATCAGCCATTGGTTGATCAGCGCGATAGTAATCAGCCTCTTTAGCAGTCTGGGATTAATTTTTACAGGCTTCGAAGGAAGTTATATGGGTTTTTCTGACACGCTCTACGGCTGGATTGTTATCGGTATTTTATCGATCTATTCAAAAGAACGTTGGCTGTCATTATTAATGTTAACCTTCCTTACCGGTCGGATACTCTACGAGCAATTCTTTCCCAGCCCCTTTGGGGAATTGTTTGATGGTGCAACCGTCGCGAGCAATTCTCATCTTTTTGGTTTATTGGGTGGTTTTTTGTACTTTGCGTTTATGATTCTGTTAAAAAACCGGAAAAATACTGGCTAGTTTTTTTCTGCACTAATTCGTATCTGCACCCTCAAAGGATAAAAATACTTTTATTTTCTTTGAGCAGATATGAAAATTTATTCCGTTAACTTTTGCTTACTGATGTTAGCAACCAATATATTAGCCATGCACTCAGGTATTGCCGAACAAAAATCAAAAGGCGATGTAAATCTGTTTACTACACTAATCTCTGCATATTTTAACGCGACTGAACTACATAACATTAAAAAAATTGACGATATCGATAAATATTCAAAAGGCATCAGCTGTACCAAAGACATAGAAACATTGAAAAAACTCCATCCAATATTAAGTAATAAGCATGCATTGAGTGAACTTGAGGGTACTTCGGCACTTCTAGACATCGCTTTTGAGGGTGAGGACAAACCTGACGAAAAAATAGTCAAAGCAGCTCAAGATCGAAATACACTCTCCTCTTATCAGATAAATGATAAGCTAATTGCTCGTATTGATGTAGCGCAATGGCGAGTTTTTCTAAAAGAAAAAGATATTAAAAACGTAGCTGTTCAGGACATTATAAATGCAATGTGCCTGAAATTTGCCTTTTATAAAGTAAATGATGCTGACGAATCGATCATTTCTTCTCTTTGTGAGCTGGAATTCAATGCAAAATCAAAACTCAAGCAGATATTCAATAAAAAAAAGAATTTGCCGGATCAGTCAACGTATGCCGCACAATCTGAAACCTCAGATGACGAAGGTGACTGGGTACTTGTAGAGACCGATCAAATAGCAAAAGAAGTGATATCCCCTTGAAAACAATGACCATGCATCCCTTCAATTAATGCGTTATTGGGTTCAGAGGTTGAATCAGCCAACAATAAACGCACTAGATAAGTATTCTGATATTACATTGTTTAGCGGCAAACCAAGCTTAATTATATGGGCACCTCCAAAAATTGCTTTTGGCTTCTGTCAAAAAAGCTATTGGCCTTGTTTCTTAAAATACATGTTCCATTAAAAGGGATGTCGGATTTTTTATCTATGCCCCTTCGGGC
>CAKMZU010000163.1 GCA_929200485.1 uncultured Gammaproteobacteria bacterium
GGGCCTCGCTTCAGCCTTTTGGGCTCAATGCCCCGGCAACAGGAAATCCCGAACGCGCCCCTCTCCCATTTCTTCAAAAAACTTTACCGGATTAAGCAGCTTCCATAATTACCCTGTTGGCCATATCGCTGGCAATCAATGGGGACCTGCCGTTACCCTTTTTAAAACAAGCTCAGGCGCACCCTATTACTTTAACTTCCATGAACCGATTGATGCTAAAAAAGCAAAAGAAAAAGCCTTACTCGAAGAAAAGCTGGGCGAGGCAGCGCCTGAAGATGAAGGCGAAACACAAAAAGCTCTTGGAAATACCTTAATCATCGGCCCATCAGGTTCAGGTAAGACCGTCGTGCAAGGCTTTTTAATGGCTCAAAGTAAAAAGTTTTTACCCACTCAGGTTATTTTTGATAAAGACCGTGGTTTGGAAATCTTTGTTAGAGCCAATCGTGGTGTTTACTTACCCATTATTACTGGTTCTCCAACAGGGTTTAACCCTTTTCAAATGGAGCCTAATGAATCCAATATTTTATTCTTATCCAGTCTCATTATAAAAATCTGCGGCGGCGTCACTGTAACCGAAGAGAAAGAAATTGATAATGCTGTTAGAGGGGTAATGGGACTTCCCCAAGAGCTAAGACGTATTGGTCGTTGCCTGGACTTTTTAGATCCGGTCAACTCAGAAGGTGCGCATACCAAGTTATCTAAATGGTGTGGCGATGGTTCACTCGCATGGGTATTAGATAACGAAGTCGACAATCTTGATCTCGAAAATAGCGACATGTTTGGTTTTGATGTCACTGAATTTCTTGATAACGAAGAAGTTCGAACCCCTATCATCATGTATCTCTTCCATCGAATAGATTCATTGCTTGATGGTCGTCGTTTTATGATGTTTCTCGATGAATTCTGGAAATTATTATTGGACGATTACTTTGAAGACCTTGCCCAAAACAAACAAAAAGTTATCCGTAAACAAAATGGCATTATGGTCTATGGTACGCAATCAGCAAAAGACGTATTAAAGTCACCTATTGCGCATACTCTGATCGAACAATGCGCCACCTTTATCTTTATGCCAAACCCTAAGGCAGATGCCGCTGACTATATCGATGGATTCAACCTCACTGAGCGAGAATTTCAATTAATTCGGCAGGAGTTAACACCCGGATCAAGACAATTCTTGATTAAACAAGGCCATAACAGTGTTATTGCTGAGCTAAATTTAAAAGGTTTTGACGACGAACTCTCAATTATTTCAGGAACCACTGAGAATGTATTTTTATTGGAAAAAATAATACAACAACACGGAGACGATCCAGCGCTATGGATTGATAAATTTCATGAAGCGAGAAAAAATAACTAAAATAATAAAATGCTCTGCTGTACTGTTTTTAATGACATTTAATAAAGCTTACTCCGTAATTCCTGTGGCTGATGTTGCAGTGGCATCTGCCATTGGAACAAGTGCGGCTGTGACGACCACGGCAATCAAAGCACAAACACTATCAAACAAGGTTGCCATAACTGCAGCATCAACAAACAATACTACCGCCCTGACGCTCAATACCACAGCAATAGAGGTAGCCTCTGCGACCAATAAATTGGGTATCGCTGCGCAAGTTGCAAAAACGGCGGGCGTTATATCTGCTATTTCGACGCAACATCCTTACCTGGAGACCATCGCCAACAATACCGGTTATATTTACCAGCAAGCAATTGAAGCCAATAAAAATCTCAAAGTTATTGACGAGAATATTGTCAAAAATCGTATCGTTAATCAGGCGGATAATATGCAGAACATGCTTTATGGGACAGACAAATTATCTGGTGTTTCCTGGATCTACAAAGAAGATGCCTCTAAGTTTGAGATAAAAGAACTCAACTTTTCAAGTGGTATGAAAGACTTATTGGCGCATTATGAATTAACCAAATCGCCCATCCCTTATAATTTCAGTAATGTATTATTTCATGAGGAACTCGGTACTGGCAGCGGTGAAGTGGCGATTAGCGACTTTGGCACCACCCCATTAAACAATCTTGATTTTGAAATCAAAGTGCTGCAAAAGCTTGCCAAGATTAAATCGCACTACGTCGACGAATTTGATAAGAATTCTCGTATTACCGATTACATGAAAAAAGTTGATGATACCCAAACCATCAAAAGCAGTGTCGATTTTGGCAATCTTCTGGCACTTGAAAGCTTGGTTCAGCAGCGATTTTTACTGGAAGCCAAGTTAAATTCAGACATCATTAATATTTACAATTCGATCAAGAAAACATCCAGTGGATACACAGCTGACAAGTCATCTGGATCTCTTCCTGTGCTACCGATAATAGAATAAAGGCAAGATCATGGCAACGAACCTTATTCACTATATTGATCACGAAACCCAAAAACTCTCGGGTATATTAGTGCACAGCTCTGATGATATGATGCTGTTAATCAATAAATTTCTATTGATGTTTTTATTTTTGGGCGTACTCATTCTGGGCTATATGGTGCTAGCTGGCTACGGCAAGCTGGCAGCTGCAAAATTTGGCGGCTTTTTTATTAAATTTTGCTTTATTGGATTAATCATCAGTTCAAGTGCGACATATAATAGTACCGTTGGTGCAATGGTTACTGAAATACCCCAGCAGATATTGCGCCTTGTCAACTGTAACCCGGTTTTAGATCCCTCTTGTACAGATGCCAACCGCTTCAGTCGAAGCACAGTGATGTCCAAAGATAATATACTGGATCTGCAATTTAGTGCATTTTTCAAGCTCTCTCAAGCGGCATGGAGTAAAGCCAACTTACTTGAAAATAATCTAGGCATGTGGTTTTTATCCTTTATCCTGATTATTTTCTCCACCATGTTTACCTTAGGTATTGGCTTTATATTAGTGGCTGTGTTTTTGCTCAGTAAGGTATTGGTGTTTTTTGGGCCAATATTTATTGCCTGCATTATCTTTAAATCCACACAAAACTTTTTTGTTAAATGGTTTAGTATGGTAGTGAAATTAATGGTTATCGAAGTATTCACGGTCATTATTGCCATCTTTATCCACGACAAGTTAGAAGAGTTGTTCATAAACTTTGGATTTAGAAGCTACGATTATATAGGCAGAATTACTGACTTGAAGCTAATTTATGAACACATTACACTTGCCAACGTTATTTTAATCTGTAGTGTCTTTATTTTGGGCATGATGTTGTTGCGTTTAATTATTCCCATTGCTACCGAATTATCCGCAGGCCTCAGATTGGCTGGAAGCAGCATCGCACACACCAGCAACCAGTTTTTTAGCAGTGACAATTCCACTGGCGGCTCACAACACAATCACTTCTCGTCACAAACCAATAACAATGCATCCTTTTCAAGCCTTTTCAACAACCAGGCAACGAATCAATACAAGCAAAGTTACCATCAATCGATTAATAGCGGCGGCGACAATAATGCCAGCATGAATGCCCACTCAAGCCTCTACAGAGGCGGAACCGCTGTAAATAATTACAGCAATACACAACAAAACTCGCAGTCTCGAAATTATTCCTCCGTCAATCAGTATAAGATGGCATATCAAAGCCGATTCCGCGGGAATACCAATTAACAGGCAACCGTCAAACAACCTCAACGCCATTTAAGGCTTTACCGATTTTTCACCCTTTGAAGAATCGGTAAACAATTTGATTAAATACCTGAGGCTTTTCAGCGTGAAGCCAATGCCCCGCATTAGTAATCACCTTCACCTTCCCTGCTGGGTAAAGTGACAAAATACGATCTCTATATTCAGGCAATACATAATTTGATTTTTCGCCAATAACGAATAGCACTGGCTTTCCAAAAGGCGTCTGTAATATTGGTGATGCACAAAGTTCAGGATATGAGGCAGTAATTTCTTCCAGGCCAAAACGCCACCGCCAATAACCTTCTTCATCTCGCTCCATATTTTTCATAAAAAACTGGCGTAAGGGTTTTTCCGGGACTTTTTCTGCAAGAATCGTATCGATATCCTGACGTTTCGTTGTATTGATCGTCGCTACCTTATGCATCTGATCGATAATATCTAAATGCTTCGGCGGATAATCCACTGGTGCAATATCTGCCACTACCAGCCGTTTGACTTGCTCAGGTTCTCGCTCGGCAATCGCCATAGAAACTTTACCCCCCATACTATGTCCAAGGAGAAAGAAATCTTCGATATCAAGAGAAGCCAACAATCCGAGCACATCATTAGCCATGCTTTCATAAGTGACGTCAAAAGCATGGGGCGACTTACCATGGTTTATCAGATCAGGGACAATAACCCTGTGATCTTCAGCCAGCGTTTTCGCTAATGTGGTTAAATTATCAGACATACCAAAAAGGCCATGTAACAGCACAACGGTATTCGTCTGATTTTGTCCGAATTCTTGGTAATTCAATGGCATACGTCTTCTCCTGAGTTAAATGATTATACATTCCACCCTTTGAGAACTCGATATGTTAAAAAGTATTTCCCGTCATTTTTATCATCAATTCATTCCCCTGCTCCTGATTTGCTCCGCCATCGGAGTCAATGCTGAGTCATCATTCCTTAATCGGTTTTATGATAAAAAAATTACGACAACCGAAGAGATCATAAAAGAAGGCAATCAAGCGCTTAAAATAACTAAAGATGAGGAAACCCGAGGTAAAATTGCCGCCATACTGGCAAGTAACTACTTTTACGCCAATGACCTCAAAGGCATGAAAAAGGCAATAAAAACGCTCGATACCTCAGCAAGAAAATCAAAAAATACCGAGTTGAAGTTAACCCGGCTTTATCTCGAATCTGCCATGAACCGTGCGCTTAAAAAATACAAGCCAAGCCGGAAGCAAATTCATCAGGCGTTAACAGAAATGAATAAGGTAACACCTGTAAAACTCAAAGGTAAGATACTCTATAACGCCGCAGCTTTAGAATCTGATGACCCAAAAGGCAGCAACGATAAAGCCATTAGCTATCATCAGCAGATTCTTGGCTTAACTCCCGATGACATACCCGCCATCATCACCTTAAAACAACGCTCCCGTATTCGTCTGGCCAAATGCTACTATGATAAAGCCGATTATGTATCAGCAAAACAAAGCATTGCCCCGCTAGCTGATCAAAACGCTTTGCCTAGAACAGAACTACAATACCTGTTGATGGCTTTAAAAATCCAGCAAAAACACCCTTTCCTGACTTCCCCGAATGATTATTTGACGAAGGCTGAAAGCCTCATCAACACTTATCATTTTGAAAGTGACAGAGCACGCTTTGAAGAAACAAAAAAGAATTTACAGGCAAGTAACAAAACAGCATCAGATGGATTGACACCAAAAAATTCGTGAGATAACGTAGAGGCCGTCATCAAAGACGGCTTAAAACATAACTGTTTAGATTCCAACAATAAAACCAATAAAGATAAGAGAGCAACAATAATAATGGCATCTCAACCAAAAACTGCCCTCATTACCGGCGCCGCAAGTGGCATTGGCCGACACTACGCAGAGCTCTACGCCCAATCCAATATACCGGTAGCGGCATTGGATATAAACAAAAATGGCCTGGAGTCATTAGCCGCACAATACCCAAGCATCACTGCCTTCCCTGTTGACATGACAGACTCACTCGCCGTAGAAAAAGCCGTCACTGCAGCGCTTAAAACACTTACAAGCGTTGATCGAGTTATTAACGCCGCCGCAATCATGCCTTGTGGCGATATTCTGTCGCAAGATACTGCCGACATATTAAAAATCATGGAAATTAACTATGGCGGATTAGTGAATCTGACAAAAGCGGTATTGCCCTCAATGATCAATCAAGGCCATGGGCAATATGTCGTATTCTCATCCATGCTTGGTGTTATGCCAACGCTGAAAACCGGTGCCTATAGCGCTAGTAAGTTTGCAACCTCCGTCTTTGTTGAAGTACTGGCGCAGGAAAACATAGATTCTGGTGTTCAATTTGCTTGTGTATGCCCCCCTGCCGTTAATACACCACTTCTGGATCAGGTCAGAGATACGCAATGGCCAAAGATCATGGATGAAACGCCCATTATCACAATTGAGGATGTGACTGAAGCCATTGAAACAGGGCTTAAAAAAGGACGCTTTTGGATTTACCCAGGTAAAACAACCTACATGGGTTCGTTAATGCGTCGATTATTTCCAAGTGCTGTCTGGAAGCATATCCAAAAAGTCGAACAAAAAGCTTAGATTCTCATTTGAAGTGCAATAGCTCGCATGTCATTGGTGCCCTTCATTCTATAATGACCTTACTGAAAGGCATCCAATGTATTATGTTTTAATCGTTTTAGTGTTTAGCCAGTACATATTTTTTTGATTTCATAAACATCTCATTTAATTCGGGCGTTAGCTCAATATTGGTTTTTTCCAAGATATAATTTACCGCAATGTCGTAAGCTTCATTAAAAGATCGGCAGTTCATACTGATCTCTTTTGCAGGCATTCCCAAAGGTCTTGCAATAAGCAACTCTGATACATTTCTTCCATCTCTCACACGCTTCGCTCTACGGATACCTCTAACATGCCCTTGATTATCAAACAGTTTATTCACCGGCAATTCTTTACGTAATTTCATCGCCTGAACCTGCTGCTCAAGTTTTTCATCGACTTCTTGCGCCAATTTTTTGGCATTACGTTTTCCTACGGAAAAAGAAAAATAGTATTGATATTCTTTACCATCAATTTTTCTATAAACTCGATAGCAGGTAGGATTTTGTTTATTTGGGTGTAAATGTATGGACATACGAACATGAGCCTCGTTATGCAATTGAGGGATTTGCTTACCGAACCTTCGAGTAAACGACTAAATTTTCTAACTCAACAATATAGAATTAAACCTTCGAACCTCTTTTAACCTTTGAAACCAACAGATATGAGGCAGCCTCTCCAGAAACCATCCCATTGGCTAGTGGCATATTTCTTTAAGACAATGATATGCTTATAAAATTCAAAGCATCGAAAGGTAAAATAGTGTTTTTTGTTAAAAAACCCTCTTTGGCCAAAAATCAGAGAAATAAATCGTATCGATGAAGCCAAATTAATCGATGGTTACGATTTAAACGTTAGGTAATCAAGGCATAACTACAAAGTTAAGAGTAAAGCATGAAATAAGAACGCTTGTTGACCTTGAACCTTTAAGCAAGTTGGTAGGACAGACGCTAATTTTTATATTAGTATTAATGCCTTAACCTATACGTTTGATTGTCCTGTTAATTTTTTGGCCCAATCTATTTAATAACCTAGGAGTGGCGGTGACGACTTCTGAGAACAAAGTAAAAAATGGACTGCGCATATCTCATGGTATTGCGGCGTTAACCTCCTCCCACCCTGATCTCAGACGACTTAAACGTCAATCTGAAGCACCTGCCATTCACGGTAACAAAGTATGGTCTTCAAGTTACGCCATCATGCAATACCTTGATGATAACCCATTACCCGACAATCAATCTGTTCTAGATGTTGGCTGCGGATTTGGTACATTAAGTTGCTATTTTAGTAAAATTCAAAAAGCGCGTGTTTTAGCCACTGATGCTGATGCTCATGTTCAACCTTTTTTTGATGTAACCTGTCAAGAAAATGGCGTAGTTATGCCATTTAAAGCAATGAGAATTGAAAAAATGACCAAAAACTTTCTTACCGACTTTGATGTTCTCGTTGGTGCAGATATTTGTTTTTGGGATGAAATGACCGCATTACTCTACAAGCTCATCAATAGGGCAATTCAGGCCGGCGTTAAACAAATTTATATTGCCGATCCTGGAAGACAGCCTTTTTGGGATTTGGCAGATCTTGCTGCAGACAAGTTTTATGGTACGGTTAAATCGATCAAAACAGGTAAAACAAAACGCTCGGAGAAATATATTTTAACAATAAATAACAGCTAACAGGTTATATTAAGGGCACCTCTAAAAATTGCTTTTGGCTTCTGTCAAAAAAGCTATAGACCTTG
>CAKMZU010000164.1:0-798 GCA_929200485.1 uncultured Gammaproteobacteria bacterium
CCCCGTGTGCTTACGGTTATTTTCTGCCTCCCAATCAACAACTTTATCCGAGCTGATAATTCGAATGCTGTCGTCAGATAAGGTGGCAATGGCATGAAATTGAACGTCATTGCCTTCCAGTACAGACAATTTTTCAGGGAATATCTTGATACTTTGTACATAAGGATCTTCGGTGATTTTAACAACCTTTGTTGCTGTCTTTCCCTGAAACTCCGCTTTGATCATGATGCGGCCTGCTTTTTTTGCTGTAACTTCGACTTTGTCATTGATGGTGGCATTTTCTTATCCTTCCTGAAGTGACCAGGTCATTTGATCAGTGACGTATTTATTGGTGCCATCGGTATACTGAGCACTAAGCTGGAAAGGATAATTTTCTCCGACAGGGATGGTTGTTATATCCGGCTCAATAGAAATACTATCCAAAGCTGCGTTATCAATAGTTGAATTATTGCCACCTCTACCACATCCGTAAATCAGTGAAAAAAAGACAATATAAAAAATAAGTTTGATAGTTTCGCTCAGGCAGGGATACAGCTTCATAAATTACACCTTGGAACAAGCTAAGACGGCAACGAGTGAAGGGTAAAGTTTAACAAGCGTAAAGATACGAGGCTTTATACTGACTTGGTCTCTTTATTGTATCAAGACTAAGAAGCAGGAGCCTTTCAGGTGAAGATCAAGCCTTAAGCATCCTTTAAAGTGGGAGACTTGGCGCAGGCTCAAAAAAACCGTGAAGATGTCGTCCACGTTAAGGAGGTCGTTAAAACTAAAGGCAGAAATAATCATGCGCAAGTGACA
>CAKMZU010000164.1:808-1931 GCA_929200485.1 uncultured Gammaproteobacteria bacterium
AATTTCTCTTTGGTCCTTAAAACGGGATGTCTTCATCAAAGTCATCAAAACCACCGGAAGGCGCAGGTGCTGACTGAGGTTGTTGCGTTGATGGCTGTGGTGCCGCCTGAGCAGCCTGTGGCGCTGGCTGGAATTGCCCTGCTGGCTGAAACCCGCCTGCACTGGCATCTTGTCTTGAATCCAGCGCTTGAAATTCAGTGGCCATAATTTCAGTGGTGTAGCGCTCATTGCCTTGTTGATCTTGCCATTTGCGTGTGCGAAGTGAGCCTTCAACATACACTTTGCTGCCTTTGCGTAGGGATTGCGCAGCATATTGAGCCATCTTGTAGTTGCCTCGGTCCATAAAAGCAATGCGATGCCACTCGGTTCGCTCTTGCCTTTGACCTGTTTGCTTATCGACCCAGCTCTCACTGGTTGCCACGCTGACATTGGTGACAGAGCCACCATTCGCAAAAGTGCGTGTTTCGGGATCTTGGCCAACATTTCCTACAATGATGACTTTGTTCACTCCTCTGGCCATAAATACCTCAGTAATCGTTTGGTCCGGGAAAATAGACTGATTTTAGCATCAGCTTTTTTTAATGCCAATGGATTCCTGTGATGCTTTTATTACTGTCCGTTGATAAAGTTCAAAAAGGTGTTTGTTGCCTCATCGGTTTTCTCGATCAGAATGATAGAAACAGCCGTTTTCCCATTACCCCTTCCTTTTTTTAGTATGAGCTCACTGAAAATGATAAGTAAGGAGTCTACGGATGAACCATATAAAAATTAAATCTCTCGCATTGGCGGTTGGCTTGTCTGGGGTGATGGCTGCGCAGGGAAATACGCTAACACGTGATAATGGCGCACCTGTTGGTGACAATCAAAATTCATTAACGGCAGGTTCGAATGGTAGTGTATTGCTTGAAGATGTTCATTTAATACAAAAGTTGCAGCGTTTTGCACGCGAACGAATACCCGAAAGAGTGGTGCATGCCAGAGGTGCTGGGGCACATGGTGAGTTTGTTGCGAGCAAGAACTTTTCAGCCATAACAAAAGCTGCGCCATTTATCGACGCTGGGAAAAAAACACCGGTTTTTGTTCGGTTCTCTTCTGTTATTCACAGTAAAGGCAGCCCGGAGAC
>CAKMZU010000164.1:1941-7961 GCA_929200485.1 uncultured Gammaproteobacteria bacterium
CTGCAAGAGACCCGAGAGGCTTTGCGACCAAGTTTTATACCGGTCAAGGTAACTGGGATTTAGTCGGTAATAACTTGCCGGTGTTCTTTATTCGTGATGCGATGAAGTTCCCTGATATGGTGCATTCGTTAAAACCTTCACCGGTTAATAATATTCAAGACCCGAATCGGTTTTTTGATTTCTTCTCACATAATCCATCAGCAACCCACATGCTGACCTGGGTTTACAGTGATTTTGGAACACCTGCGAATTACCGTCAAATGGATGGCTTTGGGGTTCACGCCTATAAAATGATTAACTCACAAGGCAACGTGCACTATGTGAAGTTTCAATGGAAAAGTAAGCAGGGGATTAACAACTTATCAGCAAAGCAGGTGAAGGAAACTCAGGGAAAAGATTTTCAGCATATGACACGCGATTTGTATGATGAAATTAACGCGGGTAACTTCCCGCAATGGGATTTATATGTGAAGGTCATTAGACCTGATCAGCTGGATGATTTTGATTACAATCTGCTTGATGCAACCAAAATGTGGCATGACATTGAAGAAGTTAACGTCGGCACCATGACATTAAATCGAATGCCAAAAAACTTTTTTCAAAGCACTGAGCAAGTAGCGATGGCACCGGCAAACCTGATTCCCGGTATTGAGCCATCAGAAGATCGCTTATTGCAAGGGAGAGTGTTCTCTTACTCTGATACGCAATTGTATCGTTTGGGGGCAAACCACCAGCAATTGCCAATTAACAAGCCTAAGGTTGCAGTAAATAACTATAACCAGGAAGGCGCGATGAATATTGGCAATACAGATTTGGATGTTAATTATCAGCCTAACCATGCCGGAGTTAAAGAAGATACAACGGCTAAACACAGCCAGATTAAATTAAAAGGCTATGTTCAGCAGGCTGGAATAAAAAAGATGCAGGATTTTAAACAGGCAGGGCGCTTGTATCGTAGTTTCACAAAACAGCAGCAGGATAATTTGATAAAGAATCTTGCCGGTGATTTGGGTGCAGTAAAAGATTCTGCGGTTAAACATCAAATGCTGAGCTTCTTTTACCGAGCGGATAAAGGTTATGGCAAAAGATTAACCAAGGCAGTTGATGGCGATATTAAACAGGTAAAAATGTTATCCCATTAATCGGAAGGATAGCAGGGTAGCTTTAACCAAAGGTTTATTAACGATTAAGGAGGGCACGATGAGAAAATCAATCATTATTATTAGCCTGTTTCTAGTTTTTTCAATCACCGGTCACTCCGATGTAACGCCAAAAGAACAACTGGAAAAGTTAGAAGCTTATTATTTTGCCGCCGCAAGAACCAATAATACAGAAGTGATCGAGACCTTTATTCAGGCAGGATTCCCGATTAATGAAAAAAATGCAGCGAGCTACACCGCACTCATGATAGCCGCTTACCATGGTAATAAAGACGTGGTGAATACATTGTTGGATTTAGGTGCAGACCCCTGCGTTGAAGATAAGCGCGGGAATACAGCATTGCTTGGGGCGATTTTTAAAGGCGAGTTCCAAATTGCCAAACGCTTGATACAGGCTGATTGTAATCCAAATCATCAAAATAATGCAGGCCAAACGGCTTTGATGTATACCGCCTTGTTTGACCAGAAAGAAATTCAGCAGTTGCTCGTCAAAAAAGGCGCTGATGAGACCTTAAGAGACCATTCAGGCAACTCAGTTAAAAACCTTTCTGATTTAAACCCGGGTAGTGATATTAAATAAAGGGAGGTTTCAACTTCTACTCTTAAATAGTTTCATGCGCTCTTTGTCAAACAAGGTAATAAAACGTTTTAACGTTCAATATCAAGGCGCAACATATTATTCTCATTTGGATTGCTAATAATACGATCAATTTAAATTTTTCTGCGCTACATGTATCAAGTTTAATTTTATTATTAATCAAACATTTTTTTTAAATTTATGAACGATTCAATTACAGGAGTCTCTATAGATTAATATGTTGGTTAAATGGTGTAACCAACTTAGAGGTTTTAATGCCGATACACGATTAAGATGGCAGTGAGTTTATGAAAAAATCGATTTATAGCATTTTTCAGTTTTTCGTAATTAAAAAGTTTCTTTTTGCATTGGTTTTTGCGATGTGTTTTAGCCAGGTTTGCTTTTCCATTCTGCCAGAAAAGCAGGATCTAGAGAGTCTGCTCAGTTCAGATGAGTCAGAATCTATTAAACATTTGAATAAAATGCTATCGCAAGAAGACAGTGGGACTATTGTTCGCTGGCTTCATAGCCCCATGTGTGAGAGTGGTCAGGCTGCTGTCGCTGCTAGCCCGCTGGCAATGGCTGCTAAAGCAGAAAGTTCGAAAGTGTTAGATTTTTTTGTTGGCAAAATAACGCCATACTTTAAGGAGCAGAAAAAAAATGGAGAGTCTCTTTGGGGGAAGGATTCTTCGCGGCCGTATGACTTGGAGCTTCTTGTGCAATCAGGTAATTGCCCATATTCTGGTAGTAATCCTGTACTATATCACAAAGAATGCCAGCCAAAAATCTCATCATTACATAAAGCAGCTAGATCTAATGCCTCTTTGCGCTGGTCTAGTCAGTCGGAATTTTATGAATCAAACAAGGAGTTTGCAGAAGCACCTGTAGATTATCACATGAGGCCTCTCCATTGGGCTGCGCATAAAGGGAATACTAAACTAGCCATAACGCTTATGTGTCTTTTTGGGGTGGATGTTAATGCTCGCGCTTGCGGTGATCTTACGCCGTTACATTTTGCAGCTAACAGTGGGAATCCTGCTATAACGAATTCGCTATTGGAATTCGGTGCTGATCCCAATGCGTTAAGTAGTAATTTGGAATCACCATTGCATTTAGTGACAACTTGGCAAGCAGCGTCTTTACTTGCAGCCGCAGGGGCGAATCTTTCGGAGAAAAATTCTGATGATAACAGCCCTTTGCATGAAACAGCCATTTATGGTCGCTTACCTGTAATGAGGGTTTTACTGAAAAATGGAGCGGAGATCAATGCACTAAACAAAAAAGGCGATACTGCTTTATTTGAGACTCTGGCTTTTAATCATCCCAAAGGTTCTCATCTTCTGATTGATGCTGGCGCTGATCCATTGTGCACGGGTAGAGATTATCTACCAGCGAAGGTGGCAAAGAACCTAAACATTTCTCCTGATATACTTCCAAAGGTGCTTCGGCCTGAGCCATCAAGTCCATTCTCATGCATTCCTTATAAGGCCGCTCTGCGATGAATATCAGCCCAATAATCTCAGCTCGTGAAGGTCTTTCTGGAGGGGCTTGCAACTTGCTTTTATCTCCGTTTGGTTGTACTTAATCAGTTTATTGGTATTTTTGGGTGAATTGGATGCTGTGAAATGCACAGTTAGCTTGATATACTGATCCATTGCTTAATTTTGGGGCTCTTATGCAAGAGATCGTATTACGCGGTGCACGCACCCATAACCTTAAAAATATCGACTTAACGATCCCTCGGGATAAGTTGGTGGTGATTACAGGGTTATCTGGATCAGGGAAGTCGTCACTTGCCTTTGATACGCTTTACGCTGAAGGTCAAAGGCGTTATGTGGAATCGCTATCCACTTATGCCCGACAATTCCTGTCGGTGATGGAAAAGCCGGACATTGATCATATTGAAGGCCTGTCACCCGCCATATCCATTGAACAGAAGTCGACGTCACACAACCCACGCTCCACTGTCGGAACAATCACAGAAATATACGACTATCTACGTTTATTGTATGCGCGCGTAGGCGATCCAAGATGCCCAACCCATGATTTACCCCTGAGCGCCCAGACAGTCACGCAAATGGTAGACACCGTGCTGGCTATGCCAGAAGGTAAAAAGTGCATGTTGCTTGCACCTGTGGTTCAGGAGCGTAAAGGTGAGCATTTGCACTTGTTTGATAAGCTCCGAGCGCAGGGGTTTATTCGGGTGCGTATCGATGGCATTGTTTGTGATATTGATGACACGCCAGCGCTTGATAAGAAAAAGAAGCATACCATCGAAGTGGTGGTAGATCGATTTAAAGTCAAAGAGGGCATTGAGAACCGACTGGCGGAATCGTTTGAAACGGCACTTCAGTTGTCAGATGGCGTTGCTACTATTGTCGAGATGGATGCCAATGAAGAGTGCGTCGTATTCTCTGAGCGCTTTGCCTGCCCTAAATGTAACCATAGTGTGCCGCAGCTTGAACCGCGCATGTTTTCATTTAACAGCCCCTTTGGCGCTTGTGGTGATTGCGATGGTATTGGCTTGCGTCAATTTTTTGATCCTAAACGGATTGTGGTTGATGGTGATTTGAGTTTGGCTGAAGGCGCTATTCGTGGCTGGGACAGACGCAGTATTTATTACTTTCAGATGCTGCAGTCACTGGGTAAACACTATGGATTTGAAACCAGTACGCCTTATAAAAAATTATCCAAGTCGATTCATAAAACGATTTTATTTGGTAGTGGCGAAGAACCGATTAAGTTCACCTATATCAACGACCGTGGTGATACCTACCAGAAAACACATCCGTTTGAAGGCATTATCCCCAATTTTGAACGCCGTTTTCGAGAAACTGAGTCGCAAACCGTTAGGGAAGAGCTTTCCAAATATATGACGACCTCTGCTTGTGAGACTTGTGGCGGCTCGCGATTGAATGAAAATGCCAGGCATGTGTTTGTTGATGATCGTACCTTGCCAGAAATCACTGCAATGAATGTTGGGGATTGCCAGACGTATTTCTCACACTTGGCATTTGAAGGTGCAAAAGCCACGATTGCAGAAAAAATTCTAAAAGAAATCTCTGAGAGGCTGACTTTTTTGGTGGATGTCGGGTTGAATTATCTGACCTTAAGCCGAAGCGCAGATACCTTATCGGGCGGTGAAGCGCAGCGCATTCGTTTGGCGAGTCAAATAGGCGCAGGGCTTGTTGGGGTAATGTATATTCTGGATGAACCGTCGATTGGTTTACATCAGCGTGATAATGACCGATTACTTAAAACCTTAAAGCACCTTCGTGATCTCGGTAATACGGTCATTGTGGTTGAGCACGATGAGGATGCCATTCGCACGGCTGACTTTATTGTTGATGTTGGGCCAAAAGCGGGTGTTCATGGTGGGCAAATCGTTGCTGCGGGGGATTTTGACGCCATCGTAAATGCTAAAGAATCTATTACAGGTCAATACCTGTCAGGTGAAAAAGTCATTGCGGTGCCTGAGCATCGAACGCCTGTCAATGAAGAGCAGAAAATACAATTAACCGGTGCTAGCGGAAATAATTTGCAATCGGTTAATTTGACCATACCTTTAGGCTTGTTTACTGCGGTGACCGGGGTTTCAGGTTCAGGAAAATCTACGTTAATCAATCGAACACTGTACCCGATAGCAGCAACTGAGTTAAATGGCGCAACGACTTTGACGCCATCGCCATTTGATACCATTGATGGCCTTCAGCATGTCGATAAGTGTATCGATATTGATCAAAGCCCCATTGGGCGAACACCACGCTCAAATCCTGCGACCTATACAGGGATTTTTACTCCTATTCGTGAGTTATTTGCTGGGACGCAAGAGGCGCGATCAAGAGGTTATAAGCCGGGTCGCTTTAGTTTTAATGTTAAAGGTGGGCGGTGTGAGGCCTGTCAGGGTGATGGTGTCAGTAAAGTGGAGATGCACTTTCTGCCGGATGTTTATGTCTCTTGTGATGTCTGCAAAGGTAAACGCTATAACCGTGAAACGCTGGAAGTGACCTATAAGAATAAAAGCATTTCAGATGTGTTGGATATGACCGTTGAAGATGCCTTGATGTTTTTTGAACCTGTACCGCAGATTGCCAGAAAACTGCAAACACTGGTTGATGTGGGTTTGTCCTATATTCGTTTAGGGCAGGCGGCTACAACCTTATCTGGTGGTGAAGCCCAGCGTGTTAAATTATCGAAAGAACTCTCTCGAAGGGATACAGGCCAAACGCTTTATATTCTTGATGAGCCAACAACCGGGCTTCATTTTCATGATATCCAGCAGC
>CAKMZU010000165.1:0-2747 GCA_929200485.1 uncultured Gammaproteobacteria bacterium
CCAATGGCGAAAAAATGGGTGGCTGCGTGAAATGGATAATCGTCTCACCCCATCGGATGCGGTCGAAACCGTGCTGCGTTTTTGCCAGAACCTCGATGACCGTTCAGCAGGTACGACCGCCTCGCATTTACGCATTGTGCAAGAAGCAGTGCGTGATCTCCTCATTGCAATTGACCCTGATATCAACAAACGTATTGAGATTTTAGAAGCAAAAAAAGCCGAAATTCAACGCGAGATTGACGACCTTAATGCTGGCGTTGTTCGTGAACTCGCAGACAGGGAGCAACAAGAGCGCATCCGAGAGGTCTATCAACTTGCTTCAGTATTGACGGGCGACTTCCGCCGAGTCGAAGATGAAATCAAAACCATGGCAAAAGGCCTTAGAGTACAAATCATCGAAGGCGATCAAAGCCGTGGGGAGATTTTACTGTCTCTGATGGAAAAAGAAGCCATTCTTTCAAATACAGAATCCGGCAGTGCGTTCGAAAGCTTTTTTCAACTGCTTTGTGATCAAAGCCGAACCACCGAATTCCGTGAGCAAATTCGTACTCTACTTGCTCAACCCATCGGTGAACGATTAAAACCCCATCAAAAGCAATTTCTTGCACAATTGATGCGTGAGCTTAATAAAGAGAGCGATCGTGTCTTTGCCGTTCGAAGACGCACCGAAGAAGGCTTAAGAGCCTATATCGAAAGCGGTATTGCCGCAGAGAACCAAGCTGTCGACCGACTCTTGTCGCAACTGGAAAAAACCGCCTTAAACCTACGCGATGAGGATTGTCACCTGGATACAATCTTAGCGATGAGCTTACCCACAGGCTCGCCTGCTATTCGGTCCATTGATTCCCTGCAACTTAAATTACCCGACGAAACACTCGATACCCGAGGCGTAACCGCTAACAACAATCAAAAAACGGTGAGCAGCAACATGCTGGATTTTCTTGATACGGTGAAAGTGAGGCAAGTCGCAATTACACTGAAAACGCTCGTCAAAAACCACGGCCCCTTAACGCTCGCAGAAGCGGCAACCCATCACCCCTTCACCGCGGGTATTGAAGAATTAGTTGCCAGCCTAAGGGTCGCCAAAGCAGTGAATGCACCTGTGAGTAGTAATACCGAAACCATTGACTTGAAAGACAAGCAAGGAAATCGACTCAAGGCCCGCATTCCTATTGTGCATCTGAGCGCTGATCTATTCCCGGATCATATTGACCAATTAACCTTGTAAAAACGTATACCTGATTTCGAGAAGAATACCATGCCAAACGATACGACAAACCGCTTTTATAACAGCGTGATTCAAGACAAAGAACCATCTGAGGGAAATCTTGCACTATCATCAGAGCAAGATAACGGCAAGGCCAACGATAGCACTGAAGAGCAACGCGACAAAATCGGTGATAACAGCATGTCACATGAAGCTCGGCAGGTACTGGTTAACCTTATGCGACAAGGTGTTATTCTGAACACGCAAAAACCTAAACTCTTTGCTGTTCTTTGTCGTTATGAAGCGGCCATTCGCCGTCATTTGTCGGAAGTGTATCTGCAATTAATCCTTGATCAGAAAACAGGGGTTGCGTTTATTCAAGGCATTGATCAGGAGAATGCTGATGACGCAGCGGATGAGACTGACAACGACACTAACAACACTGAAACCCCAACACTGATTACTAAACGCCCACTCTCACTGTATGACACGCTGCTCTTATTGATTCTTAGAAAATTTTACCAAGAGAGAGAAACCGCAGGCGAGCAAACCATCGTCATCGATATTGATACGCTGGAATCTAGCCTTATCCCGTTCCTACCATTAACCGACTACCAAAGCATTGAACGCAAAAAATTACTGGCTCGCCTGAAAGAATTTGGCCGACGAAAATTGCTCGCAAGCATCAGAGGGTCAGAAGACAGGTATGAGATAACCCCCGTCATTCGCTATGTGGTGAATGCCGAGTTTCTTGAAAGCCTATTAACGGAATACCAGACCTTGGCTAAAAATTTACAAGGCCAAACTGATCAGGGAGAAGCCCTATGAATGAAGAACTGTTCAGCAATAGTGAGCTGTTTCAGCAAGGCCAGATTAAATTAAGCGCCTTGTCGGTATTTAACTGGGGTAGCTTTCACGGATTGCATACGGTCAACATTGACCCTGAAGGGACGCTTGTCACAGGCGATAACGGTGCAGGTAAATCGACCTTGATTGACGGTTTGATGGCACTGCTACTCCCTGCAGGCAAAGCCAGTTTTAACGTGGCTGCGGCGCAAGGTGATCGCTCGGATCGTTCGCTATTATCCTATATGCGAGGCAGTTTCGGTTCACTGCACGATGGCAGCACAACACGGGTAAAATCCAAGCGTGAAAAATCCGTAGTAACCGGCTTGCGCGCACTTTATCAATCCGATGACGGCTCAGAAATTACCTTGGCCGCGCTATTTTGGACAACAGCCGCCAGCAATGCGCTCAGTGATGTTAAGAGGCTGTATGTCGTCGCTCGTAAAAACCTGACCCTAGAAGCCATGCTCGACACCTTTGGCGAGGGTAATATTCGCCATTTAAAAAGTTGGCTCAAAGCTGATTCAGCCATCACTTGCTGCGATGATAATTTTTCAGATTATCAAACCCTGTATCGCAATTATTTACACATGGAAAATAAAAATGCCCCTGCCTTGTTATCTCGTGCATTAGGTCTTAAAAAAATTGACGACTTGACGCGTTTAATCCGTGAATTAGTTCTAGAGCCAAGTAG
>CAKMZU010000165.1:2757-7939 GCA_929200485.1 uncultured Gammaproteobacteria bacterium
CCTTCTCTTAATGACACTATCATTAAACGCACAGCAAAGCTCGATGAGCAATTAGCTGAAAAATACCAATTACCCATTTATATCGCAGAACAATTCAAGGCCCTCTGGGCAAAAGAAATCACCTCACTAAACCACTCTCTCGATGCGTTAGAACTAAAAATTAAGCAAATCAATCAAGAAGCAATCGACGCAGAAGACGCCCAGCAAAAACGCCATGAAGAATATCTTCAATTGGGCGGCAGTAAAATCGACTCGCTCAAAAAAGAACTATCCAATGTTCAGCTAAAACTAAATGACACCATTCGAGAAGCCTCTGACTATCAAAAACTTTGCCAAACACTGACATTAAATGCGGCATTGGATGAAAGTGTATTTAATGACAATCAGCGTACTATTAAGGAAAGGCTGCAGGCCATTGAAGCCACCACACTCAAAAGCCAGGATGCCTTCGCCGAGGCAAGCGGCCGCTTCAGTGATAAACAGCAAACCATCAATGCCTTAAATGCGGATATAAAAGCGCTCGAAAAACGCCCAGATTCGAATATCCCATTAAAATTTCAGCAGCTACGCGATGAGATTCAAAGCACACTCAATATAAAAGCCGATCATTTGTTATTTATCGGCGAGTTGATTGATGTCAAAGACGGCGAATATCCATGGCAAGGGGCAATTGAACGTGCATTGGGTGGATTGCGAACCACACTTCTTGTGGATGACAAGAATTACCGACTCATTACCCGCTGGCTCAATGCGCGCCATACTGGACTTCATGTGCGCGTGCAAGTGGTCAAAATACAAGCGAGCCAATCTGCAAAATTTTTAGACAAGGGCTTTTTGCGTAAACTCAGCTGGCGTGAACATCCTTGGCGTGACTGGCTAAAACATCACCTTGCAAGTTTTGATTTAACCTGTGTTTCAGGCTCTGATCAATTGGATGACACGCCCTACTCCATGACCCAAGAAGGTTTAATTCATAAAGCCTTTGGACGCTTTGAGAAAAAAGATTTATCCAAAGTTGATGATAGACGCCAATGGCAACTGGGTTTCTCGAACCAATCACGACTGGATTTATTAAGGCATGATGTCAAAACACTCAAAAGCGAATTGGATGCACTACAAAAACAGGTCAGCGAAGCAAGAGCAGCCTGGAATCAACTTTCTACGCATGCCAAGCAATACGAACAACTCAAACGCTTCCGTTTCGAAGCCATCAATGCCCCCTATTGGCAGCAACAGCACAAAACGGTTCAAGCGGATATTAACGCGTTGGAGTCCTCATCGGGTGACCTGAAAAAAGCACTCACACGTTACGACGAAGCAAAAGCGCAACTTAAGGCCATTCAAAACCAAAAAGGGGAATTGCTTTCAGAACAAGGTGGTTTGAATACCGAGCTAAAACGCTCAAAAGAATCTTTCACACATTGTGAACAACAAGCTGCCGAAGGCGTTGATGATGCGATAAAAGATCGATTGGCAGCACGTATTGGCGCACTGACACTCAAAGATACCGACAAACAACACCTACTTGAAAAAGCCCTTGATCACGAGATTGATCAAACCCGACAGGTAAAATCCACTGCAGAAAACAAAGCCACTGGCGTGATCTCTTATTTTAGAGGCAATGATAAATGGCTGCCGATCGCAGCGGACTGGCCGAGTGGCCTAGCTGCCATGGACGATGCACTGAAACACTATGAGCAACTCGAACAAGAAGGCCTGCCCAACCTTATCGAGCAATTTAAAGAGCGGCTCAATAAACATGCAACCCAATCTATCGCGCGTATTCAATCAAAACTTGAGTCAGAGCGAGAGGATATTAACGAGCGCATCGAGACAATCAACAAGGTGCTCAAACGCACCGAATTTAAAGCAGGCAGCCATTTACGTCTAGGTTCCAAGCGAGAAACTTACATTCACGTACAAGCCTTTGAGAAAAAACTCAAGGAGTGCCTGGGGCAATCAACAAGTAGAGATCACGAAACGCGCTTTCATTTATTGGCGGAACTTGTCAGTATTTTAGATAAAGCAACAACTAGTACAACAGCAAATACGTTAGAGAGTTTACGCCTGCTTGATCCACGTTATCAGATGGCATTTTATGCTGAAGAAGTCGATTCAGCTACAGGTAACATAAGAGATGTACTTGAATCATCCAGCGGCAAGTCTGGCGGTGAGAAAGAATCCTTTGCAGGCACCATTGTTGCAGCAAGCCTTGCGTATGTATTAACCCCAGATGGATTGGACAAACCCGTTTACAGCACCGTCTTTTTAGATGAAGCCTTTTCCAATACCGCAGAGGCAGTGAGTCGGCGCGTCTTGCGGGTATTTAAAGAGCTACATATTCATGTTAATTTAATTACTCCCTACAAAAATCTTAACCTTGCGCGTGAATCAGCACGCTCACTATTGATAGCGGAGCGTGATGCAGACAAGCACGAAAGCCATCTAATAGAAATCACTTGGGAAGAAATTGATAAACAAATGCAACAACGCGCAGAAGATGCCATCAAAAACTCTATAGAATTGTTAGAGATTGATAACCATGAGTGACTGGGGCATATTACCCGATCAAGCCCTCAACAAACTAAGACTGAGTTTTTGGGCGAATCGACCCGCATTCAAAGCGCTTCTAAAAGGTGAGCGCTCCTTCCCTCTCACCCTGAACCTAAAACCGCCAACGGGTAAACAAGCAAGAGATAACATCGCCTATTTACAACAATTTATTCGCGCATGGGAAATATTCAAAGAACCCAAAAGCGTTTTATATGAAACTCGTGAATTTAAAGAGCTGTCCACTCAGCGTCTGCCGGTTAAACTGCAAATAGATGATATGCAAAGCCTTGCCGCTTGTCTGGGTGAGCCAGAAATTCAGGAACTTAGCCATTTGCATCAAAGAATGGCAAATCTTCTTGCTGAACCATTTGTGCCCGATGACAAAAAAGAGCCGCTGTTTAATTGTCTCGTATATTATCTTGATGCACTTCAAAGTATGACTGAAAACGAACTTAACAACCTTTGCCAGCTTATTCCACAACTCACACAAGGCATGGGCAAAGGCCAATACTTGAGAGCATTGCCTGTTAAGCACGTGGACACAAAATTTATTGAAAACAACCTTTCGCTTATTGAAGCTATCTTAAACGTATTAAAAAATAACCTTGCCTCCCCGCTGATGAAGTGGCTCGACTGCAAAAGCAACCCGAAAGGGTGGTTATGGATTCGCCCTCTTTGCACAGAGTCACAAGAAAAGCTGGCTGGCTTATCATTACTACAAATGGATAGCCAAACCTTAATTGACCACCCACTGCCTGCGAAACATATTCTTGTCGTCGAAAATGTGCAATCAGGACTTGGCTTGCCAGAGCTACCCGGTACTATTGCCGTGTTTGGCGGCGGCAAAAATGTCAGCTGGCTGAATCAAAAGCAGGTTGCCTATTTTGGCGATATCGATTCAGAAGGCCTTGCAATATTAGCCGATGCTCGCGCCAAACATTCAGCCATTAGTCCTTTAATGATGAATAAGGCAACACTCAATGCTTATGCAGAGCGCATGGTTACAGCTAAAGCCTACAACAAACGACCACCTGTAAATTTATCTAACAATGAGCAAGCACTTTTTGGACTTCTCGAGCAAGGCATCAACGGTAAAAACCGGCTAGAGCAAGAGCGCTTACCGCAAGATTTTATTAAAACACAATTACTCGACTGGATTAACGGTAAGATTAAAAACTAAAATGGATCTTTTACTCAAATGATATAAAGTGTATATGCTAATTGACACTGCCATTTTTTAACCTTACCCAAAGTATTTTTTATGACCATCATTTTATCAACAACCAATACTCAGCCAAAAAATCAAAAACAATCAAAAAAAAAATCCAAAGCCCAAACAAAGCAACAAGCCCTGTTTGACAAGCTATGGCAGCGCATTGAACGAAAAAAAAAACAAAATCAAAAGCTTCGAACAGAACTCGATGCATTAAGTCTGGTTTATAAGCAAAGGCTCATGCCTCTGGAAATAGCGGCCAAAACGCCTGTTTTCTTATTACTTGAAAAGCTGATTGACTTTTATTCCCGCAAAAGCATGACGAAATGGCAGAGAGTCGAGCTTACTGAATGGATAAGCGAATCGATGGAGATAGCTTTTGCATTGGATTCAGAAAAAACCGAGGCGTTAAAAGAGCAATGGTTAATACAAATTGCAGACTTTCACGAGATTGATAGAGATGAAATGAAAGAAACGATCAAAGCAGCAGAAGCTGATCCAGAGGCTTTTTTTGAAGGCAAAATGAACGATGAGTTCGGTCAAAAACCAGAGGATTTCGAATCGCCTGACTCAGCAGATGATAATACAGAAAATTCCACTTACGACATGTTTGGCGATGCTTTCGATGATGAGCAGACCGATCAAGACGACGATGACCCATTTAAGGCATTCAGAGAAGCCTTTGAAGAATTCAAAGCTGAAATGGAGTCAAGACAAGCACCCGAACCACTCAAAATGGATGAAAAATGGCTAAAATCCGTTTTTCGAAAAACCGCCAATGCACTCCACCCGGATAAAGAACAGGATATTGAAAAACGTGAAGAGAAAGAAGCCTTGATGACTGAGCTACTTCGCGCACGCGACGAAAACGATGTACTGGGACTAATCAATCTTTACCATGCTCACGTTAGTGAAGATGCACTAGAAATCAATGAGAAAAGTCTTGATGCGCTCTGCGCACAATTGCAAAATCAGCTGGACCGCCTCCGTTATGAAAAAGAAGATTTAATTTCCGGTGTAGAAAACCCTATACACGAAATGGTCTATACCAACCTATACGGCCAATCAAAACAACAGCAAGAAAAAATCATCAACGACTATTCAAACGAATTATCGCAAGACAAACAAGATCAAATAAACTTAATAGCCTCACTCAAAAATCTGAAAGTGCTAAAAGTCCACCTTGAAGATCGCTACGATTCAAAACGGTATTCTCCATTTTTATGATTATGGCAAGCAGGAATGCACGGATGTTGGTTACAGCCCTCAAAAACTAGGTAGACTATAGACAGACTTGTTAAATTATAGCCGTTTAACCGAAAGCACAAAGGGAGGAGCGCAGCGACGATCCTTTGGTGCGCCTTGTTGAACGAAGCCGCTACGCGGCAAAACTTGCCATAAATCTGATTAAAAAGT
>CAKMZU010000166.1 GCA_929200485.1 uncultured Gammaproteobacteria bacterium
TGAGTTTTGTATAGCTGCCAGCAGGGAGACTGACAATGGCGATAAAATCAATAACGCTTAAAGCGAGGTCGATGGGTTTTTGAATCGGCACTTCAACACCATTACCTGCCTCATCGAAAAATGCTATCGACTTAATCGTTGCAGGAAAAGAAGATAACATTGAGGAGCTACTGGTATAACTTAGGAAGACAAAACTTTCCTTTTTTTCAGACTTGTCAGAGCTGCAAGCTGAAATCAAAGCAAAATATAAAATAAATACTGTAATGCGAGAAAGCATCTGCCACCTTCATAAATGAACCCCATCCATTTAAAAGTAGCAGATTTTTTAGTCTTTATATTTTAACCCTAACATTAAAAATCGTTTTGATTCATGTGGTTATTCTTTATGGAAAGTGACACATTCCGAAAGTTCAACACGATCAACTCGAGCAGCATTCGCAGGCATTTGGGTATCTTCATAACCAAAAGAAATACCAAATAACAATTTTAACCCCTGCGGAACATTTAATGTTTCTTTGACAATCCTTGCATTAAATCCTAATGCCGTTTGCGGGCAACTGTCGATGCCATGTGCCTTCATCGATAGCATCAAGGTTTGCGCATACATACCAATATCGCATGCTTCACGAACTCCGAATTCCTCAGGAATAAATAAAAAAGCAACATGCGGTGCATCAAAGAAACGGAAGTTCCTGGAAAAGGCTTCATCTCGACCTTGTTTATCTTCTCGCGTAATACCCATGGCACCAAACAACGCTTTTGCAGCTCCCACTTGGCGGGTTTTATAGATGCCTTCATAGGTTCCAGAATAAAAGAAATCCATATCATAATCACCGCGGCTTATGGCAGTGGATAATGACTCCCGAAGGGATTCAAGGGTTTTACCACTTGCTACATGCACGGCCCACGGCTGAGTATTGCAATTTGATGGTGCATGCTGCGCTAATGTAAAAATATCGTTCAGGGTTTTATCATCAATTGCCTTAGGCAAAAACCCTCTAACTGAACGCCGTCCTTTGACGACTTTCGAAAAGCTTTCTAATGGTTCCATGGATAATCCAACTCGCTTATATTTATGTAAAGGCGTTTATAAAATAACACCGACTTCTTTTAGTTTTTCTACTTCGGCTTCACTTAACCCCATCTCTGACAGAACCTTTTCGGTATCACTACCTGCGGCAACCGGCGGGTTCTGAATTTTTGACTGTGTTCTTGAAAAGCGAGGGGCAGGTGCCGCTTGAGCGATGCCTGCCACATCAACAAACGTACCTCTCGCTTTATTGTGTTCATACTCTACCGCTTCATCCATATCTAAAACAGGCGCAAAACACGCGTCAACGCCATCAAAGATTTCGCACCACTCATCGCGTGTTTTTTCTTTAAAACGTTTAGCAATTACTGGCTTCATGGCTGCCCAGTAATTTTTATCGAACTGTGAATCGTAGTTAAACTCACCAACGTCCAGTTCCATTTTTTCAATCAGGGTTTTATAAAAATGCAGCTCTAATGCCCCAATGGAGACCCATTTTCCATCGGCACATTCATAGGTGTCATAATAGTGTGGCCCGCCATCAAAGAGATTATTTTGTCTCTCAAGATCCCATAACCCCATGGCGCGATAACCTTGCATCATAGTCATCATCGAGGCAACCCCATCACAAATCGCCGCATCAACCACTTGCCCCTGACCTGTGGTTTTCGCTTCAATCACTGCCGCTAAAACACCCATCACAAGGTATGCGCCGCCACCACCAAAATCGCCAACCAAATTCAGCGGAGGAACCGGCCCGCCTTCATTTCGGCCAATCGCCGCTAATGCACCTGTAATCGCAACATAATTTATGTCATGTGCTGCAACCTGGGACAATGGACCCTCTTGCCCCCAACCCGTCATTCGGCCATAGACCAGCTTTGGGTTTCGTTTAGAACAGGCCTCATAAGATAAACCAAGCTTCTCCATGATGCCCGGTCGAAAGCCTTCAATCACAACATCAGCCGAATCAATTAACTGCTCAGCGAGTGCCAAGCCTTGCTCACTTTTCAGGTTAAGACAGATAGATCGCCGGCCGCGTTGCGTTGTTTCAAAAAAATTAGGTTCCAGCGTACTGTGTTTTTCAATACGGATGACTTCTGCCCCCATATCCGACAACAGCATACCAGCAAAGGGTAAAGGCCCTATGCCTGCCATTTCAATGACTCGTACCCCTTTTAAAGGCCCCATACGCTTCCCCCTTCCAATAAAACAAACAAAAAGTCATTTAAACCATGGATTCTTGATGCAAGTCAACATCCAAAAAGATCAGCCTTTACTCACTAACAATCAATGGATACCTTAAGGTTTTTTCAATTGCTCGAAACGCTATGAATTTCGCTGGTTTATTAAAATTTGTTGTTGAACACAAAGGCACCGACCTCTTTTTAAACGTTGGGTCGCCTCCAATGCTGAAAGTCATGGGCAAGATGAAAGCACTTGGACAAACGGCAATTACTCCCAGCCATATCAATGAGATTGTCAATACCATCTTAACCGATGAGCAAAAAAAAGACTTTGACACCAATATGGAATTAGATCTTGGCTACAGCCTCCCGGCTACTGGGCGGTTTCGACTCAACATTTATACCCAAAAAGGTGAACCTGCCATTGTTGCCCGTTATATTGTCAGTAATATTCCGTCGATTGAGGAATTAAACCTCCCAACGCATTTGGAAGACTTATCATTAATCAAGCGCGGCCTGATTCTCGTATCAGGTGCAACCGGCACAGGTAAATCAACAACGTTAGCCTCAATGATTAATCATCGAAATCATAATATGGCAGGCCATATACTCACTATCGAAGACCCTATTGAGTTTATGCATGAGCACAGGCAGTCTTTGATCAGCCAGCGAGAGATTGGTTTAGATACAAGATCATACGAATCAGCGCTCGTTAACGCCATGCGTGAATCGCCAGATGCCATCTTAATTGGTGAGTGTCGTGATCAAAAAACAATGAAATACGCCATAACCTTTGCAGAAACAGGCCATCTTTGTTTAACCACCTTGCACGCCAACAATGCTTCTCAGGTGCTTGATCGGGTAGTTAACTTTTTCCCTGAAGGATTACATAACCAGCTTCGTGGTGATCTGGCCGAACACTTATCCGCTGTAATTTGTCAGCGATTACCCATCGGCTTTGATGGTAACCCAGTGCCGGCAGTTGAGATATTGATGTGTACGCCATATATCAAATCCCTGATTCGTGAAGGTCAAACTGAAAAAATCGGTGAAGCTATGATTCAAGATGCCGATGATGGGTCTCAAACCTTTGATCAGGCGTTATACGGCCTGTATATCGCCAAAAAAATCAGCAAAGAAGAGGCACTTAAACATGCAGATTCTGCTGACAACTTAAGCTTGATGATTCGATTTGGTGACTAGCCTTCATTCAATTCAACACATAAGATATAATGCTTCCATCGACGGGCTCAACGCGGGAAGGTGTATCGCTCCTACTCACCCGTTCGACCTGAGCCCGTCAAAGAACCCTAAAACTATACAAAGCATTCATCATAAATCACTTTAGCCAAGACAGTTATTGATCAATTATCACAAGGCAGCCCTTCTTTTTGAACTATTTAACGGATGTACGCTCAGAGAGTGACGACATACTGATATGTCAGACTCTTCAAGTCCATTCGGCAATTATAATCAATCATGAATACAACCTTAGTTCTATTCATTCTGTTCACCTTTAGCGTACAATCAATAGCGGACTATGAAATTATCGAAGCTAAAGTTGGCAAAATAAAAAGTGATATGAATTTTTTATGCGATAGCGGAGAAAGCGTCAGTTTGTATTTAATTTTAAAATTGCGAGGAAGAGGACGCACATTGTCATTAATTCTATTTAAAGATAATGGAGGTAACACTTCATCAGTACATGCCGAATATGCTCACAACCCCAAAGATACTTATATCCGCATAGACTCATTGGATAACGATTCTCATAAGTGGTCTTTGGATATATCGTCTGCCTGTTTAAGTCAAGAAAGGCAAAAGATATTTGATAAACAAGTATTTGACACTCCTCTTAGCACACAAACGAAGGTAGAATTGCTAACTTTGATAGAAGAAATTCAGGCCGATAAAATACCTTTCTACAAGTCTTTAGAATCAGAAAACTTTGATGACTATAGAATGCTTATCGGTAAACGCATCGGAAATAGCTAATAATCATTTTAATCATTGAGCAAAATGATAGGTAATTCCCCACTCAAGGGCGAGCCATATGCTCAAGATCTTTACAAACTAATCATTGGATATTTTACGAAGGGTTGTCAGTTATTGACTAACCTCTTAGGATTGTACTTCCCTATGGAATAGCCTTCGAGTTTCCGAATTTTTCTTCTCATAAGCTAGCAACAGCCTAATTATAGGTGTGATCGCTTTTAATTTTATTAGATCAATAGATTCCTTTAACTCAGTGAGTTCTTTTAGCTCAATGAGGCCTTTTGAATCATTAGGTTCTGTTAAATCAATGAGGTCTTTTGGGTCATTATGTTCTTTAGAGTCAGTAAATTCTGTTAAATTATCAGACTCACTTACATTTTCCATCATTATAATAATGTTTGGGCTAAGCATATCTTCAACAAACTTTTTCTTATAGTCATCATCACCCCTTTTTTTTGTCCAAAAGACTATTTCGTTGGTATTCTTCTCTTTCTCATAAATAGATATTAATCGCATCAATGCTTTTTCGTACAGTTTATTGAACTTAACCGCATTAACGTTAGCAATAAAAAAAAACAAACAAATAAGAAACCACTTCACCATTGTCAACGCTCAGCTGTAAGCCCTGCCTTGAAGGCTTTTTGCAAAATTAATTGTTTTAGCTGCCCCTCCCCCCCCCTTACAAAGCCTCGTAGAACTGTTTTTGAGCTTATCTTCAGGCTGCGTTCATATCTAAAATCCATCTGCACACGTTAAGTTCCTCCTTCTTTAACAGCTTGTGTTCGCATTCTCATACCCACTATTAAGGCAGCGGAGGTCAGGATGGCCTGCCTGTGACACGATTCGACAAAAGCTTCGTAAGACTTCTCGGTGATACCGAGGCTCTCATCCCCAAACGGCAGTATTTGCTCATGCTCTGATAAGAACCCTAAAAAGTAATCATTACCGACATCTGCATTATAAAAATCTAACCACTGTTTTATTTTTTTATCATTAATTTCATTCTCATACTCAGGTGAACGCTGCAATTGTTTTTGAGTCACAAAAAAGTTGAAATTCATCATCGCAAAAACTGGGGATTCGCAGAGTTTCTCTTTATCAGCAAGCATCAAAACTGCCTCAACATCACCGTCAAGCCATTTAATATCCTTTACTGGCCAACGACCTAAGCTGTCTTTTAGTTTGAATGTCAAGCCCGCAGTATAAGGAACAAACCCAATGGCTTCTGGACTCAAAAAAACGTAATTTGGCCCATGATATACAGGAACAACATGTGCAGGGACTGTCGAATCTTGTATAAAATGGCAGGCAGCACCTAAAAGATAGATATTTTCTGGATCGTCAACTAATGGCCTTTCAATTCGATGCGCCACATCATTCCTACATGAGCGATTAATAACATTGCCTGATTCTGCATGATAGAAACAGCGTTTAGCACCTGAAAATTTATCATCGACCGCCATCGCTTGTTTATCTTCTTTTTCTGGATTATAGAAGTGCCAATTACCAAGCCGGTTTTTCGCAAGAGAAACCGCTGTATCTTGTCTGACGCTTGCCAAAACCAGGTCAACTGATTCGTCAACGGTTAACAGCGACATCCCTTGTTTTTCTAATATTCGATTAGCGAGCTCGCAGGCAGCGATTGTTAAACTCTTATGAACAGAAGGCATGTAGCAAAATGATAACGATGAGAAAAAACAGATATATATACAAATCAAATAAAATCGAAGGTCTTTCATAACAGGTTACATATGGAGTATGTGATAAAGTAAAAAGACACCAGAAACTAGACTTTGTTTAGTTATCAAGTATATGAACATTTAACATTCCAATAGTCTCTGCAAAAAATTGCCATCTTTACACTTAAGCCTCATCAAAACCTCAATACTCAATCAATTTAAAGCGCTTGAAATGAGTTGCATAAGCCTTCTGAAGCGCAATGTATTCAGAGCACTTGCAAAGCCTACATCATTAACTTTAACTTCTTCGACTAAACATGAGCGTTTATACGCCAAGTAGCACACTGCTATGCATTTAGTCATATCATTTTATTCAGCTAAGAAAACTTCTTATAAAGTAAGGTAAGTGGAGAAGATGTGTGAGCGATTATTAACAAGGATAGTCTAAGCTCGACTACCCTTCTTTTACCCTATTTTTACTCAGATCTATTGCATTAAACCTGCTTTGGTAGCGAGTTCATTTTTTCTTGCCTCCGGGATTTTCAGACCACCAATAATGGTATAAAGAAAGAGCCCTTCTGTTGAGGTCTCATACAGCCCCTGAAAAAGGTTTAACCCCCTGTTCTGAGCACCTAAAACCCGCTCTAAAGTAACGAATGCTTGATCAAGATATGATTGAGGCAGTGAATCAAGAATGCCTTCAGAGGCGACAAAAATTCCTGCTGCATGTGTAGACTCTTTTATATTGAAGCCCTCAGCAAATAACGAATTAGCGAGGTTTTTGCGGAGGCTGTCAGAGATATCACTCTCGCGTTCATATTTTTTCACATTCGTGGCACCAAACAATAAGATGCCGCTATTTAAAATACTGTGGTAATCTGCCCTATCAAAAGTAAAAAATTCAGATTCTTGAGAAGCTAAAA
This sequence comes from uncultured Gammaproteobacteria bacterium, assembly GCA_929200485.1. Lineage (GTDB taxonomy): Bacteria > Pseudomonadota > Gammaproteobacteria > Pseudomonadales > DT-91 > CAKMZU01. The sequence goes on from CAKMZU010000166.1 coordinate 6,815, forward strand.
TATTAAGGGTATCAAAAATACCTACGACATGACCATTGGCTTTTCGCCAGAACATTCTTGCTGAAACATTAGGAAACATTTGATAAATCGTTTGATTGTCAGTGACGATTACCGGAGAAATCAGCTTTTCTGAAATCATGGGTTCAATTTTCTCAATGAAATGATAGGAATTTTTGTGAGCAAGCCCCCCTTCAGAGAATTTGGGCAATGAGAAAAGCAGCCCCACATTTGGCTCTTTGCCTTGGCTTTTTAAATAATCTTTAGCTAGAGTGATTAGCTCTGGGGTTGAACCAGAACCTGTACCCCCACCGGCGCTCGTGCATATTAGAATGTGCTCAACGTCATCACCAAATGTATTTTTCATGTAGTTGATAACTTCTTCTTTTGAGTTTTTGATGGCATCGTTACCCATGCTTGGGTTTTTTCCTGAACCACCTTCAGAAGGCATCACTAATTTATAGTCGTTTGGTAATTTAAGGCCTAAAAAGTCTTGCGTATTAGTATTAATCACAAAGACTCTACGATAGCCCTTCTGATAAAAAGTATCGGCGATTTGCCCTCCTGCTTGTCCCGTGCCAATTATACCGAATTTAACCGCAACTTGCTTTTCATCAGGTTTAACCGTACGTAGTTGGTTCGCTCCTCTTGATACATAATCCAATTTAGGAAGGTCAACAATTCCAGTGTCGGATAAACTAGCTTTCATGAAACTTATAACATTGATAAAAACTAATAAAAACAGATAAACTGATGAGTGTAACTTCATATTTTGTTCCTAACTGTTCTCAATGATTTGAGATAATATGGATTTTAATAGTCGTAATAAGTTCATTTAATTATTTCAATTACTTTAGGACTGATATTTTAGATTGACTGTCTCCCATCCAGACATAAATACGCCAATAAGGATTCGATTTAATGAAAAAACACTTATCGCTCGAGTAAACCATCTAACCAACAAAAAAAGGGTTTTAGTTAGCTCTCATTTATCTTAAAAGATACCTGAAAAAAAACCTGAAAAAATACAGTGCAATATACGATAGAATTTCCGAATTATTCCAGAGACTGCTTTACGAATCATTGTTCATCTAATCATTAGTAATACAATACATTATTC
>CAKMZU010000167.1:0-189 GCA_929200485.1 uncultured Gammaproteobacteria bacterium
GTGATCTTTTCATGCTAAATCTACCTGTTCTTGGCAAGGTTATTTGTGTTGCCTGCACCCAGATCGTGCTTTTAATATTGACAATTTTGTACTTTTTCGACTTATTTTTACCCTGTAATTTTCTCATCAATCATAAAACATTGTATTCGCTATGCGTTATATAAAACCTAAAATTACAGCCTACATATT
>CAKMZU010000167.1:199-7757 GCA_929200485.1 uncultured Gammaproteobacteria bacterium
TTATTATTTTTTATCCTTCGCACGATTTGTTCCCCCACCCACTCTCATCCGAAAGACAAGGACAACATTACCAAAACAGCTAATGAAATAATTAAAACGATTAATAATTTGCTAACGCATAGAAAATCTGATTTTGTAAAACACAACTTAAATAATTTAAATTCTCAAAAAAAATTATCAACAAAATTGATTAGAAGATTAAATAATGCTAACAAAATCAGCAGCACTATCGACATAAAAAAATTCTATTTACTTTTTGAAGACCAGAGGAAGAATTTAGAAAAAATTCTAAATGAAGTTGAAAAAGAACCCGATGGCGATGCACTCATTGCAGGCTTAATATATACATACCCTTCAGATATAAAAGGTGAAAATAATCCTATTTGGAACTTCTTCCAATTTGGTTACAATAAACCTGCGGATCACACTTCCCCATAAGAATAATTATTTTCTAACAAGCATTCTAAATCGCATCATCTCTCAAAGATAAATCTACTTTACAATAATAGCTACCGAGTTCAATGGGCCAGGATTCTATTGCGACAAAAATCAATATAAAACATACGATAGGTTTCAATTGTCATTACCGTGGTTTCAAGCACTCCTTGATTAGAGGGGAAACCACACAGAATTATCGATTTTTTTTACTGTTTTTTTTTAATTTGGCTTGATAAGCTTTAGAACGCTTATTGGCTTTACCTTCAAAAGGGTTTTCTGTGGTTTTAAAGACAAATTGAATGGGTGTCCCCCAAAGATTCAATTCTCGGCGGAAGGTTTTTTCAAGATAGCGCTTATAATGATCCGGCAATTTTTCGGTTTGATTACCATGGATCACGATAATCGGCGGGTTAGAGCCTCCTGCGTGCGCATAACGCAACTTGATACGGCGACCGGAGACTAGCGGTGGCTGATGTTGCTCACAGGCCACTTCTAATATCTCATTGAGCTTCTTGGTCGATAATTTAGCTCGAGCGGATTCGTAAGCTTTATCGACAGATTCATACAAATTACCAACCCCGCTACCATGCAAAGCCGAGATAAAATGTATTTCCGCATAGTCGATAAAGTTTAAGCGGCGATCCAATTCGCTTTTAATGCGGTTACGCTGCTCCACACTGATGCCATCCCACTTATTAATAGCAATCACCAACCCTCGACCGGACTGAATACACAAACCTAACAAGTGGAGATCCTGATCGACTAAATCTTCCTGCGCATCCACGACCAATATCACAACATTCGCATCATCAATGGCTTGCAGGGTTTTCACAATAGAGAATTTCTCAACCATCCCGTTAACGTTTTTCTTACGTCTGACACCTGCGGTATCAATCAGGGTATAGGGTTTTTCATCACGCTCATAATCGATATAAATGCTGTCGCGGGTTGTGCCTGGCATATCAAAAACCACCACACGATCTTCACCTAATAAACGATTCACAAGGGTCGATTTACCGACATTAGGGCGACCAACAATGGCGATTTTAACACCTTTGGTATCGTCATCGGCATCCGTATCACTTTCACTCGAGGGTTCAGAAAAATGTGGGCCAAGATTAAAAACGATCTCATCCAATAGCGATTTAACACCTCGACCATGGCTAGCGGTCATTGGATATAGCTGATCCTGCCCTACTTGATAAAAATCACTTAAGGCCTCATCGATATTTATGCCGTCAGTTTTATTAACCGCCAGCATAAATTCTTTATCGCGTTGACGGAGCTGCTTGATAATCCAGGCATCATCCGGCATCAACCCCGCCTTGGCGTCAACCAATAACACAATAAGATCGGCTTCTTCGATGGCCTGTAGTGATTGACCAGCCATCATGTCATCGATATTTTCTTCTTCAACATCCGAAAGCCCACCGGTATCAATCAGCATAAAGGCTTTATCATCATGAATCGCCTTGCCATATTTTCGATCGCGGGTTAAACCGGCAAAGTCTGCCACTATGGCATCTCGGGTTTTAGTGATTCGGTTAAACAGCGTTGACTTGCCGACGTTAGGTCGGCCAATAAGAGCGACAGTAGGTAACATTTATTTGGCCTTTTTATTTATTGGCTCAAAACTCAGTGCCTGCAACTGTCCATTATTGGCAAAAACATAGAGTGTATTTTTATCAACCAGGCTTTGCACTCGAATCGGCGGGTTAGGCTTCATCAAACGCTTCACCTGGATGGTCTTATTATGTCCCGGTATAGGTCTATCAGGTAGTGTCAACGATTTCCGCCCAATAAATTGCCCGGTATTCGGATCTAACGCATGTAAAATACCTGCATAATCGGTAACAAATAGCGCATTCTCAGAAACTGCCACCGCCGAAGGTTTTCGACGCTCTAATCCACTTTGTTCCCATGCTTTTTGGCCAGAATTCGAATTAAAGGCGATAATTTTACCATCCGATTGGCTAACAAAAACCTTATCACCATTGACGGCCAGATCTTTATAGCTTGACGCTGGCTGCGACCAGGCTTTAAGACCGGAAGTAATATTGTAAGCAGTAAGATTTCCCTGGTAGCTAACGGCAATTAAAAGATTACCCTGCACAACCGGTGTCGAGTCAACATCGACCAGGCGTTCAATTTCTGTATCCCCTGTAGGCACAGCGACACGATCAGCCCAGCGTTTTTGTCCGGTTTTCAAATCAAAAATGGCCAAAATACCATTGGCAGCACCCACAGCAACAAAAGGTCCAAAGATGGCACCCGAACTTGCTCCTCTAAGGGTCAACGCCGGGATTTGTGTATCCTGACGCCATCGCTGCTCACCTGTTTGCGGGTTCAGGTTAACCACTGCGCCATCATTGGTCTGTACAATCACATTCAGACCATCGACAGCGGGCGGACTAACGACTTCAGAGCTAAGTTGCTTACGCCAACGCTCACTGCCATCTGTTTTATTCAGTGAGACTAGCTCACCATCAAGGTTACCAACATAAATCCCTTCAGAATCAACCGCTAAACCAGCGGTTAACGGCCGTTTTAAATTGACCCGAAACGTCTCTTTTCCGGTTTGCTTGTCTAATTTCACCACAGTGCCATTTTGGCTGGCAGCATAAATCCAGTCGCCATCCATAGCGAAGTGAAACTGGTGGTAGTATTTGCTGAGTTTACCTAAGCTATCGGCAAAAACCGGGCGGAAACGCATTTTCTTATCGATAGCCGTCAACTCTTTGGGCTGAAGCGCTTTTTCTGCTTCTTTTTTTGCTTTCTTCTTGTCTTTTTTTCGTTGCTCTGCGGCTTTTTTGGCAAGCGCAGCATCGGTCTTTTTCGATGGGTTGGTACTACACGCACTCAATCCAAGTACTAACAGACAAAGAACAATCAAGGGGAACCGTTGAAAAACGCCCACTATCGGGTTCAATAAAGAGTTCTGGTTATTTTTTTGAGAAGTCAAGGTGCTTACCTGATACGACTAATAAGTTTTCCCGGGACTTTAGTGAGAGCCTCTGTCATTCAAAAAAAGGCTAGTCCCAGGACAAAGACATTATTGAACTTTAATTGAAATCAACGCGTCTGGATCTTGCTTAATGCCATCGATTTTTAGGTCTAACAACGTCCCAGGACGCTTACTAAACGAAGTCTCCTTCGCTTTTTGGTATGCAGTCAAGGCCTCATCCGTTTTATTCTGTCTCATAAGAATATCCCCTCGCGCTTCAGCATATTCAGAGACAAAAATGGTCGAGCCTTGATCTAAAAGACCAAGAGCGCTATCAAGATCTCCTTGTGCCGCTTTCACTCTGGCTAAACGTAACACGGCCAGTTCATGCATTTCTTTAGGTTTTTTGCCTTTATCGACAATCCATTGCAGGGTTTGCGCCGCTTGATCCAAATCATTTTCCTGCACATCCAGACTTGCTCGCATAAACGCTGCATAGGTGGCATAAATGGAGTCTTTATAGTCTGTTGATAAATAGCCATAAATTTCATCAAACATCAATCGGCTTTCTTTATCTTTAATGCCAGTTTCCATGGTTCGAGCAAGTTGCGTATAAAGAATGCTGGCTTTACTTAGAGAGTCCTGCTGTTTTTTCTCATAGAACTGATAGCCAAACCAGGCAGCCAGCACAACAGCGATTGCCAACAAAATCTTGCTGCCATAATCGCTATACCACTGCTTTAACGCGGCAATCTGTTCTTCTTCATGAGCGTCCATAAACAATCCTTACTTTAAAAACTAGTCGTTAAAAAATAAAACACAGCCTTTAGTCAGCTAAAAGGGTTTTGAGTTTCAAAGACAGCTCATCAAACGCCACTGTCATTTGAGAATCTGCGATTCTTAATGACTTAATTGAAACAACGCCGTCTTCCAGTTCGTTCGACCCGACAATAATGGCATATTGCGCACCACTTTTATCAGCCTTTTTCATCTGACTCTTAAGGCTTCCGCCGCCACAATGCATGATCAATCGCATTTCAGGCAGCGCATCACGAAGCTTATCAGCTATCGCAAAAGCTTCAAGGTAATCTTCCGCTTCACAAGCTGCGACAAAATACACATCTGCTCGGTCAAAAGCAATGTTTACTGAGCTTACCGCTTGCACCAAGAGGGATAATCGCTCCATCCCAAGTGCAAAGCCAACAGCGGGTACCGGTTTGCCACCTAACTGCTCAACTAATGAGTCATAGCGTCCGCCGCCACAGATAGTCCCTTGGGCACCCAAACTTTCAGTGATCCATTCAAAAACCGTATCGTTATAATAATCAAGCCCCCGAACCAGCTTCGGGTTCTCCGAATACTGAATACCCACCTTATCCAATAACTGCTTCAGTTCGGCATAGTGAGCTTTTGACTCATCACTTAAAAAGTCGATTAATTTAGGCGCATCATCTAATAACTTCTGCGTTTGGGGATCTTTGGAATCCAGAATACGCAACGGATTTGTGGTCAGGCGCTTTTGGCTATCCGCATCGAGTTGATCTTTGTACTGTTCAAGATGCACGACTAATGCATCTCGATACGCTTTTCGTTCAGCTAATTGACCTATAGTATTCAGTTCAAGGCGAACATGCTGGCTCACGCCTAGTTTTTGCCATAACTTTGCACCGATGATAATTAATTCAGCATCGATCGCTGCACCTTTGATATTAAAGGTCTCTAACCCCACTTGATGAAACTGTCGCTGGCGTCCTTTTTGTGGGCGCTCATAGCGAAACATCGGCCCTTGATACCAGAGTTTTTGCTGCTGCTGATTATCTAATAACGCGTTCTGCATAGCCGCACGAACACAAGAGGCGGTACCTTCTGGCCTTAACGTCAAAGATTCGTCATTTCGATCATTGAAGGTATACATTTCCTTTTCAACGATATCAGTCACTTCCCCAATAGAACGTTTAAAAAGGTCAGTATATTCTACGATAGGCAGGCGAATTTCTTCATATCCGAAAGAGGCAACCACATCGTTAATGGTTTTTTCAATAAACTGCCAAACGGGTGTTTGCTTGGGCAGTAAATCTACCATCCCCTTGATATTTTGTATTTTTTTTGCCATGAACTCTTGAGTCTTATGCTTTCGTGATCAAGTCGCTTTCTGCGGCTTGTTTGTCTTTTACTTTTTTTCGAATAAGGGCTTCAAGCTTATCGACTAATTCGTCATTTTTCAGCTTATGATCTGGCTTGCCATCCACATAAACCAGATTGTTCGGCGACCCGCCAGTTAATCCAACCTCGACTGCCTTGGCTTCGCCTGGTCCATTAACGATACAACCAATAATAGACACATCCATTGAATCGCTAATGTCTTCCAGTCGTGATTCCAGCGCGTTCACGGTTTTGATCACATCAAAATTCTGACGTGAACAACTTGGACAGGCAATAATATTAATGCCTCGATGGCGAATATCCAGCGCCTTGAGCATATCAAAGCCAACTTTGACCTCTTCAACAGGATCAGCAGCCAGAGAAACCCGTATGGTGTCTCCAATACCTTTCAATAAAAGGTAGCCCAATCCAATGCTGGATTTCACGGTTCCTGAACGTAGCCCCCCGGCTTCGGTAATTCCCAAATGCAGTGGCTGTTCAATTAATTTCGCCAGTTTTTCGTAAGCGTCAACGGCTAAAAATACATTGGACGCTTTTACGCTGACCTTAAAATCTTCAAAATTATGATCCTGCAATATCTTAACGTGTCGCATGGCTGACTCAACCAGCGCATCACCATTAGGCTCACCGTATTTTTTCTGAATATCTTTCTCTAATGAACCGGCATTCACCCCGATACGAATCGGAATGCGGTTAGCTTTTGCCGCATCGATGACCTGTCTGATACGGTCTTCTTTACCGATATTGCCGGGATTAATTCGCAAACAATCAACACCGTAATCTGCCGCCTTAAGGGCTAACTTGTAATCATAATGAATATCAGAAATCAAAGGGGCTTTGATCTGCGCGCGAATTTCCTTGAATGCCTCGGCAGCTTCATCCGTTGGCACGGAGACACGGACCATATCCGCCCCCGCCTCAAGAATACGCGTAATCTGACCGACCGTTGCATCCACATCGGTGGTTTCAGTATTGGTCATTGATTGCACGCTAATTGGCGCATCACCGCCAACAGCAACATCACCCACCCAAATTTTACGGGACTTTCGGCGAACTATTGTGGATTCAACTTTCATGACTGACTTGTCTGTGCACTAAAACAGGCCGATTATAGCCTAAAGAGTCCAATCACAGCTAGAGGGAGTAACGAATGATGCGCAACTTCGTTTATTTTTTTCAAAAACTCTCCAGCACGATGCGGACGCATCAACTCTATAAATGTCTATCCATACACAAAGGTGTCATTCAATCAGCCAGCTCAGTCGAGTGTTCGTTATGTTTAATTTTCAAATCACTTGGTTTTTTATCATTTCTCTTACAACAGCGTCATTGCCAATATTTTCAATAAATCCGAGTGATATAGTTTATCAAGAAGATAAAACGACTATGGACAACCAAGAACTATGCATCCTGAAATGCGCAGAACACCTATCTTTTGAATCGGCCAAAAAAATATTAACTTTAAAAAGAGCAAGAATGAGCCTTGATGTTTTCAATAAAATGAATGATCTATGCAATCAAGCAAAGCACTATAGCACCATAGGAGTGGATGTACTGAACGTATTAATCGATTATCACATCATAGGAACACTGGCAGATTTAAGCCAACTTTTAGGCGACATTGGAAGAAAGGATATTGAAACAACCATCAATAAACAAATGAAACCTATTCTTCGCAAGGCTTTACCCTTACTACCCGTTACAATTCCTGATGATCCAAACGCCCCACCGCCCTATGCCGCGGATGATCCAGAACTTAAAATATAAAATCTGCAAAATCTATTAGACAACGCTAACAAGGAGCTTGCACAAAAAGATAAACTTTGCGCAGAGCTTACACTCAAGCTAAAAAAAGCCTCAGAAAAGGCTACTCAGCCTGAAAACAGATCCAGAACATCACATCAAAAAACGCATGTAGACCATCATAACGACGGTAGAAGACCTGAACGCGATAGCAATAAGGGAAGCAGAAGATAAAAAGTTACCGCTTTTTGCAGACAGCGCTTTGCCATC
>CAKMZU010000168.1:0-566 GCA_929200485.1 uncultured Gammaproteobacteria bacterium
AACCCTATTGGGGTAATCATTTTTGGGCAAAAGGCTATTGTGTTGATACAGTTGGTGTTGACGCAGAAATGATACGTAAGTATGTAAAGTATCAAGAAAAGCAAGAGCAGCAGCAAATTCAGATGAATTTTAAAGGGTAATATTATTACGGGATAACTCAGCCAGCATTCTAAGAATGCTGGCACTTTAAAGCTCCCTTTTAGGGAGCATAAAGCAAATCTGGGTTCTATGAGCCCAGATCTTTATTTATTTGAAATTAGATAGTCACGCCCTGTGCTTTTTCTAACTGATCCGTTTCTTTTTGTAGCCACAGATACACACTTGGCAAAACGACTAGCGTGAAAAGCGTTCCAATCAGCATGCCTGCAACCAAGATAATACCTATGCTGTTACGCGCTTCTGAGCCCGCACCTGTCACAAGCACCAGCGGAAAGTGACCTAGCACAGTGGCGGCAGTTGTCATCAATATAGGGCGTAAACGAATTTGCGCCGCTTCAATGATGGCATCTACTTTGGCTAAGCCAAGCTTTTGTTTTTCCTGTGCAAATTCTGCAATCAAGATGCCA
>CAKMZU010000168.1:576-1048 GCA_929200485.1 uncultured Gammaproteobacteria bacterium
TTTTTAGCAATTAGCCCCACGAGTGTGACAAAGCCAATCTGTGAGAACACATTAATCGTGGTGAAGCTTAAAAAGGTAAACACTAATGCGCTGGTAATAGCCAATGGCACTGAACCAACAAGCACCACTAAGGGTAAGCGTAAACTGTTGAATTTTACCACGAGGGCTAAGTAGACAATCATCAAGGCAAGCCCTAGCACGAAGAGCATACTGTTGCCTTCGGTGAGAAGTTGCCTTGATATCCCAGAGTAATCAATCGAGTAATGCTTAGGTAAAATCTTCGCGCTGGCTTCCTCTAGGGTGGCTAATGCTTGATCTTGAGTGATGTGTGGTAACACGCCGCCTAGAATACGGAAAGAGCGCTGTTGATTGAATTTATCAAGCAATATAGGCGCAGTTTCTTGCTGAAGGTGTGCCACTGCTGATAAAGGCACTTGGGTACCTTGGCTATTGGTCAGTAAGATATCCATCA
>CAKMZU010000168.1:1058-1500 GCA_929200485.1 uncultured Gammaproteobacteria bacterium
CTTTTCATCTAAGGTCGGTATAACGCGATACGCTTTGCCACCTGCGTTAAAGCGGTTAATCTCACCCTCTGAGATATAGAGCGACAACTGGCTACTGACATCCTGTAAGGTTAGGTGAAAGTCAGCTAGGCGAGTGTGATCAAACACTAATCTTGATTCAGGTTGGCTGATATCGAGGTTGGTATCGACAAACATAAACTGTTCGCTTGCTCTTGCAGCGTCAAGCAATTGATAAACATAAGGCAGCATCTCTTCGTAGCTGTCGCTTGATTGCACGACAAGTTCTACATCAAAGTTACCCGCTGTGGGTAATGCGGGCATCAAGATGGGGAATACCCTTAAGCCTGTAATGCCTGAGAGCTTAAAGTAAAAGTCTTGCAGCATGTCTTGGACTTTCTCCGTGCGCCCGGGGAAGTAGACAAATTAAAGGCCACCAAAGCCG
>CAKMZU010000168.1:1510-3213 GCA_929200485.1 uncultured Gammaproteobacteria bacterium
TCCATGGAATGATTTACATAGCCAAGGCTTGCGCCAGGCGGTGCTTCGACCACAATGTTGATGCTATTTTGGTCTTCGACCGGCGCAAGCTCTTTCCCTGACATAAAGTAAAAGGGAAGGGCCAGTAGGGCCATAAAGCCACCAAAGAACAGAATAGGGCGTCTGGCAGGCAATGCGTGACGAATCCAGTTGCCATAGATGACCTGCAATTTGCTAAAGCCTGATTCGACAAAGATCGAAAGCTTTGTCGGCTTGGCATGAGGGTTGATGACATAAGCACTCATCACGGGCGATAAGGTCACTGCAACGACACCTGACATAATGACAGCGACAGCTAGTGTGAAGGCAAACTCCTGAAAGAGGCTGCCCGTTAGCCCTGACACAAAGCCAATCGGGATATAAACAGCTGCAAGGGTAAAGGTCATTGCAATAACAGGACTTAACAGTTCTTTTGAGCTAATCAGCGCTGCCTCAATACGACCTTTGCCTTCTCGAATGTGTCTAGCGACATTCTCAACCACGACAATGGCATCATCGACCACAAGGCCTACTGATAACACGATAGCGAGAATGGTTAACAAGTTTAAGGTAAAGCCCATTATGTGCATGGCAGCTAGTGCGCCTAAAATCGAAATAGGGATTGTCACCAAAGGCACAAGTGCTGCACGGAATGAGCCCATGAGTAACAACACCACTAAGCCAACGATTAAGACTGTTTCGGCAAGGGTTGTGAAAATTTCTTTTAAGGCCGCCCGCATATAAATGGTGCCGTCATAGCCAGTATTAATCGACATGCCATGCGGTAGGCTTTCATTGATTTGTGCGAGCTTTTTATAGACTTCATCGCCTATGGCAATCTCGTTTGCACCAGGTAATGGCCAGACCGAAATATAAAGCGTTTGATCGTTGTTAAAGCGAGCATCCACACTGCCACGGTCTTCATCTAAATGAACATGAGCTACATCTTGTAATCTTAATACACGATTATCGGTTTGTTTAATGACGAGGTGATTAAAGGATTTAACGGATGTGAGGGTGGCATTCGATAATAAATGCACTTGATGAAAATCGCTTTCGGTTTTACCTAATGCGGCAATGACATTGTTATTGCTGAGTGCCTGTTGAACCTCTAATGGGCTGACATTTAACGCATCCATTTTTACTTTTTGGAGCTCAATACGCATGGCAGGTTTGCGCCCACCTTCAATGCCAATTTCTTGTACACCGTTGATGGCAGATAACACAGGCGTTACACGTCTTTCTAGGAAATCCGTCATTTCGCTGCGGCTGAGGCTGTCGGTATGTACATCTAAATAAAAGAGCGCGGCTGTACGATCCGCACGTTTGACTTCTAAAGAAGGGTCTTCGGCCCCTACGGGTAATTCGTAACGAATTTGATCAATACGGGCAGAAAGCTCGGTTAACGCACGCGTACTGTCTTCGTTAAGCATTAACCAAAGTGTGACGGTGCTTAGCCCTGCAACTGTGGTTGAATCAACATAATCAACACCCGGCACTGTCATGGCAGCACGTTCAACAGGGTCCGTAATGAACCCTTGAATGACCTCGGCAGATGACCCTGGGTAGGCCGTGGTCACAACAATGGAGGCACTATTAACCTTTGGGAATTGCAGTACGGGGAGTTTGCTGGCAGCCAGTAAGCCTGCCAGAATCAGCACGGTGGATACCACCAGTGCCAATAA
>CAKMZU010000168.1:3223-7505 GCA_929200485.1 uncultured Gammaproteobacteria bacterium
CAATAAAGGCTTTTTAACAAAAATCGACATTACTTAGCTGCCTCCTCATTGCCTGTGAAGGTCAACACACCGGGGAAAAGTTTAAAGGCCCCATCAGTGGCAATATGCTCACCTGCTTCGACACCGTCCGTAATAAAAGCTGTAATGCCATCGTTTGATGTCAGCTTGACAGGGATGCGTGTGGCTCGGAACCCATGGTTGGCTTCATCTGTATCAAGGCGATAAACAAAGCTACCCGAACTATCTTGTTGTATGGCTGTGAGAGGTAACTCAATTAGTTCAGCAGGGCTGCTTAGTGGAACATGAACGCGCACGCTGGATTGATCGGCTAAGTTTGTACCATTCAACTGGGCGCGATACGCAAGGCTTCGATCAGCGTCGTCGATAAGTGCGCTTGAGGCGATGACCTTGGCTGTGAAGGTTTGGTCAGTAGTTAATAGGCTAACGTTAATTGTATCGCCTTGATAGAGTACGGGATAGGTTTCAGGTAAACGGAATTCAACCCATTGAGTAGCCGTATTACCAACGATGTTAGTGATGGTGACGCCATCTAAAATGAATTGACCCACTTGAAGCGCATGCAAACCGACTTTGCCCGTAAAAGGTGCTTTGATGGTTTTTTTGCGAATGACCGCGTTGATGCGAGCCATGTCTGCTTTTAAGGTCGCAACATCTGCATAAGATTTATCAAAACGTTCCTGACTGATAGCCTTGCGCTTAATCAGTGTTTGGTTTCTTTGGTGAATAGAGGTTGCCAGAGTGAGTTTTGCTTTAGCTGCTGTTAACTGAGCATTCTCCTCGCTAATATCAAGCTGCACTAAGAGTTGATCTTTAGCTACGGTTTGCCCAGAGGTGAAATTCACCTTGGTAATACGCCCAGGTACTTCGCTCAGTAAGGTCACTTTTTGCGGGGCTTTGACTTCACCTAACACCTCGGTCATATGCGCGTAGGTGGCGGTTTTTGCTTTCATGGATTTAACGGTTTCAGAATGCTCAGGGAAGGATTCACCAAAGGCAATGGCCGCACGAATTTCCATCACCTTAAATAGAGTAAGGGCTGAAAAAATAGCTGCGCACAGTAATAGGGTTTTTAGCCAGACTTTTTTATTCATGAGGTGCTCCTAAGTTGATGCGCTTCCAGCACAATAATGGCTTCTTCTATTTGTTCGTCAGTGACTGGCTTGCGCCAGTCATAGAGGTTTAAAAAGTTTTTTTGTGCCTGCACAATGGGGGACTGGGCGTGGACTGGGAAACTTGCAGGGGCAGAGTTATTCGTCAGTTTACGCAAGTCTCTTTGTCTTGCGACCTGGGTATACCCCACTTGCAGTGCCCAAAGGCCGACCATTATTTTCTCAAGGGTGCAGGCTCTTTCTTCGGCTTTAACCGATAAGTCACCTTCTGCTATGCAGGTTTCAAGAAAGTCATGCGTAATGGTTTCCAGTTGCAATTCACTTGCGAGCAGTAAGTCAATTTTGTTAGGGGTTGCGCGTTTCAGGATAGCCTCGTTAGTTACCAGCATTTCAAGGTGTCCACCGAATGTGTAGCAACTAGTATGGACAGGTTTACTGAGCTGCAGGGCGATTAGCCGAACAGCAGGCGATAAAGGCAGTGCAAAGACTGCTTCAAAAGTTTGTGCGAGACCTTTGTACATCTCAATAGCCAGCAACACAAAGACGTCTTCTTTGCCCTGAATATGTTTATAGATTGACCCCATGGATAAACCTGAGGCTTTAGAGAGTGACGACATCGTAAAATCAATGACTGAAGTTTCTTGAATGCAACGCACAGCCGCATCAAGCAGCATTTGGTGCTGTTCTTCGTGTGTCTGTTTAGGTGCAGGCATGAGTGAGTATCCGACTACTATTTGAATGATGTTCGAATGATATTCGTTCCTGTGGAGATTTCAAGTGCCAAATCAATAATTGAGATGTTTTTGGCAGTAGTACTGTGCTTTTGTATAGGCTTATTTGAGAGGAGAGATGGTCAAGCCTTTGACATCGAAAGTGTTCCAGAACCAGGACTCATTTTTTTTGAGAATTCGAGAGAGCCTTCTAATTGCGCTTTATATAACGTAAAAAAGTATGATAGAAATGATGGAATAATAGACAAAGTGAAATCCCGTGAAAGGGTAATACCCCCATTTTAAGAGGCCTTCATAACTAGAAATTTATGCAGCCCTTGCCAGCTTTTGCTTTGGTGTAAAGCCACCAAGGGCCATATTAGGCCTTTCGTTGTTGTAATGCTACAGCCATTGAGTCGCTTGATCCTGAATTTCTTCAACATCTTTAAACAATCACTGGTTAAGCCAGTCATATCGGACAGTGCGATTATAGCGTTCAATATAAGCATTCTGTTGAGGTTTAGCTGGCTGTATATAAAGTATTTCTATGCCATTTTTGTCAGCCCACGCCTTAAATTTTTCACTGATATATTCAGGGCCATTATCATAGTGAATAGCTTGCGGCTTGCTCAAATTTTTCACTTTGTGTCACTGGATTGAATATTCGAAAATAAGGCGCAGCATCGGCACTATAGCCTGTAACCCACTGCCGTTTAGAGCCCATGATAAAATCTGCCAAGACCATCAAGCGTCACTGGGAAGGTGTATTGAAATGGAAAAAGAGTCAGATCAACAATGGACTTCTTGAAGGATTGAATTCTTTAATACCAGCTGCTAAGAGAAAAGCTCGAGGCTATAAAAAGCCTCACTTGAAAATTATGGTTTATCTACTGACCGGCAAACTCAACTCCAACAAGGTTAATAAAGAGTGTTTACTCACTTAAAATTTTACTATTATTGCGAACTTTTCAAATACTATAAAGTCTATAAGACCAAATGCTGACAGTATGGTGCGAGATCAGTCAAAAGGTAAGGACACTGTTGTACTGTTGTAAAGAGGCCTTCACAAAAATGCTTAAATATTTATGCTTAGCACTTTCAACTACATTTGCTCTACTACTTAATCTGCTACCGCCTTTTGTTGTTACAGCCAGTTCAGTCATTACTGAGATTCAGGACAACGGCCAGTTTTGCATGAATTTACTTCAAAATATCGACCCAAGTTATGAAAAAAACGCAGGGATTGCTCCTCATGGCATTACAACAATACTTACACTGCTTTTAGCCGGCAGTGAAGGTAATACCTATGATGAAATACTCAAAGCTGGATGCTTCAAAAAAAATGATTATGACGTTATCCGCGAAAAACTGTCATCATTAAATACACAGATACAGAACAACTCGAAAAAATCTGACCAAAAGCTTACGATGGTCAACGGTTTATACATCTGTAAAGAACAAAGTAATAAAATAAAAGACGACTATAAAGAAATACTGGAAAGAGACTACGATGGAGAAATATTCAAATCTAAACTCTCCTGCTTTCCTGAAAAATTATTCGAAAGCAAACAAGACGATGAAGTTGAGGATATTAATCTGTGGGTGAAAGACAAAACAAACGGAAAGATTCCCAGCATTATTCAAACAGTGCCTAAAGCTTTTGTTTGTATGCTTTTGAATGCATTCTATGCTAAATGTTTGTGGAGTAGTCCATTCGATAAAAACGACACAAAAGAAGATATATTTTATGGATTAGATGACACACAAATACGTATACCTTTCATGCGAGCATTTGACGTGAAATTAAAATTGATTGGATCTACTGATTACTCTGCCGTATCAATCCCCTTCAAAGATGACTTGTCAATGATTGTTGTCTTGCCTGAAAAGGGTAAAAGCTTGCAATCTTTAGAAAAGATCCTGGAAAAAGAAACTCTTGGAGTCCTGTTTGAAAAACTTGAGGATAAAATTCCTGAAAAGATTCAACTCAAATTACCTAAATGGACACAGGAATGCGAATACGACCTTAGTAGTGTAATGAAAAATATGGGTATGAAATCCGCATTCGAACTGCATAGCGCTGAATTCTCTAAAATGTGCACTAGTGATGAGTTTGCCATCAACAAGATCTCTCATACAACCTATATGAATGTCAACGAAGAAGGTGCAGAGGTTGCAGCTGCGACAGGGGTAGTTTTCTCTGATGGTCCAATGAACATTAAAAAGTTTATTGCTGACAGGCCTTTCTCATTTTTCATCGTTGATAATCAAAATAAGTGCATTCATCTTGCAGGACGAGTTGTCAAACCGCAATGTGACACTTAATGCGTTGACGTAGCGCCTCCTTCAAGTTAATCAACATTACAATGGTAGCTATCAGTTTTTATTAGCGTTAAGAGTGTTTCGTTTATGCTGTGTGCTGCTGGTGCCAAATAATTAAAT
>CAKMZU010000169.1:0-1059 GCA_929200485.1 uncultured Gammaproteobacteria bacterium
CAACGAGGAGTAAATTATGGCGGTTCAAAAAAGTAAGAAAACCCGTTCTCGTCGTGGTATGCGTAGATCGCATGACGCTTTAACTACTAAAGCAGTTTCTACTGATTCTACATCAGGTGAGGCGCATTTACGTCACCACATGACTAAAGATGGCTTTTATAAAGGTCGCAAGATTGTTGCCATAGGTGACGATGATTAATATCATTTTTTAAAAGTGTTAACAGGTTTTATCCATTAGCACTTTTAGAAAAGCGCTTCTGTCTTGTGATGGAACTCTCTCAAGGTCAGTAACCAATGTCAAAGATCACAATCGCTGTTGATGCAATGGGAGGTGATTTTGGGCCTGAGGTAATCGTTCCTTCGGTTGCTGATTATCTTAAAACAAATTCTGATACTCGCATTATTCTCGTGGGTGATAGCTTTAAAATTAAGCCGTTAATTCCCAATCCTGTTATTCATAAAGTCGATGTGGTTCACTGTGATGTTGCTATTCCAATGGATGCAAAACCGTCAGCAGCACTTAGACAAAAATCCCCTTCATCGCTGCATATAATCATCGATTTATTAAGCCAAAAGGATGCAGATGCTGCGTTAAGTGCGGGTAATACGGGAGCTTTATTGGCGGTAAGTAAGCAGCGTCTAGGCATGATTGATGGCATTAGTCGCCCATTGATTAGTGGGGTTGTTCCGTCGGTTGATGGTCATAGTTATCTTCTGGATATGGGGGCAAATGTTGATTGCAATGCCCGGCAGCTGCTTGAATTCGCATTAATTGGTACGCTGGTTGCCAGTTCGTTAGACGGGAAAGTCTCTCCGAGTGTTGCTCTTTTGAATAACGGCGAAGAGGATGTCAAAGGCAACAGTCAAGTTAAGGAAGCAGCTGAATTATTAACTCAGCATAAACACATTAATTATATAGGCTTTATTGAAGGACATAACCTGTATCAAGCGGTCGCTGATATTATTGTTTGTGATGGTTTTGTCGGGAATGTCGCGTTGAAAGCCTCAGAAGGTGTGGCGAATTTTATTTTGGATATCTTTAATCGAGAGATTAAGCAA
>CAKMZU010000169.1:1069-2801 GCA_929200485.1 uncultured Gammaproteobacteria bacterium
TCCGCTTTTCTGGTTATTGTCTAAAACATTGAGTTCTATTGGCAAGCAAATTGACCCTAGATACTTAAATGGTGCAAGCTTTTTAGGGGTTAATGGAGTTGTTGTTAAAAGTCATGGTCATGCAGATGCGTTAGCGTTTAAACAATCAATCATTTACACAAAACGAATGATTGAAAGTGGTATTGTCGAAAAGCTTCAAAATCTTGCAAAGTATGACGAATAAATATCGACCGTTGATTATAAGTACGTTAAATAAGGATAAGGTAGTAAGTTCATGAGTGAAAAAGCCTTCGTTTTTCCAGGTCAAGGCTCACAAAAAGTGGGCATGTTAAAGGATGTTGCGGATCAATTTCCTGAAATTCTAGAAACATTTAAAGAAGCGTCTGATGTTGTCGGTTATGACATGTGGCAACTGATTCAGGAGGGTGAGCAAGAAGCACTCAATATGACAGAGGTGACTCAGCCTGTGTTACTCACTTCATCAGTTGCTTACTGGCGTTTATGGCAGTCTCAAGGCCTGGAGAGGCCAGTGGTTCTAGCGGGGCATAGTCTGGGTGAGTTTTCTGCGTTGGTTTGTGCTGAGTCTTTAGCGTTCACTGATGCTGTAAATCTCGTCAAATTACGTGGACAATTTATGCAGACGGCTGTTCCTGTTGGTGTTGGCGCAATGGCTGCAATTATTGGCCTGGATGATGAAATCATCGATAAAATCTGCTCTGAAACCTCTACGGATTCTGCACTGGTTCAGGCGGTAAACTATAACTCGCCAGGGCAAGTGGTGATTGCAGGTCATGCAGAAGCAGTTGATCTTGCTATAGAAAGGTTAAAAGAAGCAGGTGCTAAACGTGCCATGTCTTTACCTGTTAGCGCGCCTTTCCATACCGATTTAATGCAACCAGCAGGTGTAAACCTTAAAGAAGCCATGAGTGATTTGATTTTTCATGCGCCTAAAATTCCTGTTGTGCATAATGTTCATGCGAAAACAGAATCTGATCCAAATGAAATTAAAGCCTTGATGGTTAAGCAGATTTTTAGCCCGGTTCAATGGACGCAGTGCGTGCGAACTATTTCTACCATGGATGTCAAAGAGATGATTGAGTGTGGGCCGGGTAAGGTTTTATCAGGTCTTGCTAAGCGCATTGATAAATCGCTAAGTTGTCAACCTATTGATTCCGTGTTGTTGAAGTAACGGTTAATTGTAAGTTTTAAAAAGGATCATTTATGAGTGAGAAAAAAGTTGCCTTAGTGACAGGTGCGTCTCGAGGAATTGGCGCAGCGATTGCTGATCAGTTAGTCAAGGATGGATATTTTGTTGTTGGTACAGCGACTAGCTCTAACGGTGCTGAGGCGATCAGTCATCGTCTTGAAGCGCTTGAAGGTTCGGGTACTGGCATGGTCTTAAATGTCACAGATAAAGACAGCGTTATTGAAGTGGTAAAAGAAATTACAGCCAATTATGGCGCGCCACTGATCCTGGTGAATAATGCGGGAATAACACGTGATAATTTGTTTTTGAGAATGAAAGACCAAGAGTGGAATGATGTCATTGATACAAACCTTAATGCCTTATTTACAGTTTCTAAGGCTTGTATTAAGGGAATGACGAAAGCGCGTTTCGGTCGCATCATTAATATCAGTTCTGTGGTGGGATCTATGGGTAATCCTGGACAGGCTAACTATGCGGCGACAAACGCAGCGGCTGATGGTTTCTCTCGGGCGTTAGCGGCAGAAG
>CAKMZU010000169.1:2811-4763 GCA_929200485.1 uncultured Gammaproteobacteria bacterium
ATTACTGTTAATTCAGTGGCACCAGGCTTTATTGATACGGATATGACAAAAGAATTGCCTGAATCACAAAGAGATGCATTGTTAGGCCAAATTCCTTTGGGTCGCTTGGGAGATCCATCTGAAATTGCAAGCGTTGTTTCATTTTTAGCAGGTGAAAGTGCCTCTTATGTGACTGGTACAACGATTCATGTAAATGGTGGTATGTACATGGCTTGATGAAAGCTTGTTCTCTTAATTAAAAAAAGAGTACAATGTTTCCCGCTCTGTTGATATAGGATAGCGATTAGAAATTAGCCATCGATTATAAAACACGATAGCTATCCTATATCAACAGAGCCAGAGTCAATAGGATGAAAGTTAAGTACAGCTTGACAGCATGGACCTAGTAGGACTTAATTTACAAACCAAACCAGTTCGACTGGACTGAGCGATAATTATTTGGAGTTAATTGGAATGAGTAGTATTGAAGAACGCGTCAAAAAGATCGTTGCTGAGCAACTAGGCGTAAAAGAAGACGATGTTAAGCCTGAGGCGTCTTTTGTTGAAGATTTAGGCGCAGATTCTTTGGATACTGTAGAGCTTGTTATGGCACTAGAGGAAGAATTTGAAACAGAGATTCCTGATGAAGAAGCAGAGAAGATCACTACAGTTCAATTAGCGATCAAATTCATCGAAGAAAATTTAGCCTAAATTTTATTTGTTAGGCATGGATGTGTAGAAAGCCGTCGCTGTAAACTTCGTTTCAGCTCGGCTTTTTTTGTTTTAGCTTGGAGGTTTTTGTGTCCAAAAGAAGAGTTGCCATTACAGGTATGGGTATTTTGTCCCCTGTCGGCAATACAGTTGAATCGGCTTGGGAATCTGTTGTTAATGGAAAAAGTGGCATAGGTCCCATCACGCATTTTGATACCAGTGCCTTTGCTACTCACTTTGCTGGCTTGGTGAAAGATTTTAATCCCGGCGATTATTTTGCTGAAAAAGAAGCCAAAAAAATGGATGAATTCATCCAGTACGGTATTGCTGCGGGTATCGATGCATTTAACGATGCTGGGTTGACAATCGATGAAAGTAATGCGCATCGTGCGGGTGTTGCTATGGGGTCAGGCATTGGTGGGTTGACCATGATTGAAGAGTGCAAGCATATTATTGATACCAAAGGCCCAAGACGCGTTTCTCCCTTTTTCGTCCCGGGCTCCATAATCAATATGATTGCCGGTAACCTGTCTATTCAATTGGGCCTTCAGGGACCGAATATAGCAGTGACTACTGCCTGTACTTCTGCTGCGCACAATATAGGTCTGGCAGCAAGAATGATTCAATATGGCGATGCTGATATTATGTTAGCCGGTGGTGCAGAAAAAGCGACCACACCTGTTGGTCTTGGTGGATTCTGTGCAGCAAGAGCTTTATCCAAGCGAAATGATGATCCTCAAGCGGCAAGTCGTCCTTGGGATAAGGATCGTGATGGTTTTGTATTAGGTGATGGCGCAGGTGTCATTGTGTTAGAAGAATACGAATCAGCTGTAAAACGCGGCGCCAGGATTTATTGTGAGTTAGTTGGCTTTGGTATGAGTGGCGATGCTTATCATATTACTATGCCATCAGGCGTTGGTGCTCAGCAGTCCATGCAAAATGCGATTAATGATGCAGGTCTTCCGACAGATGCTATTGGTTATATTAATGCGCATGGCACATCAACAAAAGCTGGGGATACGGGTGAATCACAAGCGGTTGAAACCGTTTTTGGTGCGGATGCTCAAAACCTTCTGATGAGTTCGACCAAGTCCATGACCGGTCATGCTTTAGGTGCAGCTGGCGCATTGGAAGCCGTTTTTTCAATTAAAGCGCTGAATGAGCAGATTGCTCCGCCGACCATTAATCTTGATAACGTTGATGAAGGCTGTAACCTCAATTACGTGCCTCATGAAGCACAATCTTGTAGTTCGGATTGTGTA
>CAKMZU010000169.1:4773-7498 GCA_929200485.1 uncultured Gammaproteobacteria bacterium
TTGTGTACTTTCAAACTCTTTTGGTTTTGGCGGGACAAACGGCTCGTTAATCTTCAAAAAAGTTTGATCCTTCAGAAGTAGAGGTGCGTTTGTTTCAAGGTCTTTCCTCCATCAATGGTGAATTAACTGATAAGACTGCCATTGATGATCGAGGATTAGCCTTTGGTGATGGCCTCTTTGAAACCCTTCTGGTTTACCCTCGAATCAGTCGCCAGCCGTATTTTCTTCAAAGACATTTAATACGATTGCAGCAAGGGTGTGTTACGCTCGGTATTCATCTTGATATTGCATTGCTTGAAAAAGAAATAGCGCAGTTGCTAAACCAGCTTTCAAGTCTCAATGAAATACCTGAGCAACTTCGGCTTAAAATCATAGTCACCCGCGGATCTAGCTCTGGCGGTTATAAAATACCCAAGGGGTTAACTGCAAATCGTATCTTAGTGTTGTCATCTTTATTGGGCAATTTTGAAAAATTAGCTCAAGAAGGGGTCAGGCTTCGATCCTGTCATTGGACTTTACCCAGTCAGCCACAACTTGCCGGTATTAAACATTTAACTCGCTTAGCTCAAGTTATGGCTAGACGAGAGTGGGATGATGCCAGGATTTTTGAAGGGGTTTTATCTGACAAATGCGGGAATTTGATTGAAGGGACTTGTTCAAACCTTTTTCTTGTGGATGAAAAAGGCATTAAAACCCCAGAATTAAGTGAATGCGGGGTAAAAGGCATCATGCGCCAATTGGTGATTGAAAAATTATCAAAAGCGATAAATGTGCCGGTGCGTGTCGATGCTTTCACCAATATGGATGATGCAGGCGAAGTATTTATCACCAATAGCATTATTGGGGTGCTACCTGTGACAGCTTTTGATACAAAGACATTTTCTATAGGAAAAATAACAAGATCTCTGCAGCTTGCCTTGCAGAACCTTAGAGAGTTGCATCATGAAATCTAGATGGTTATTAAGCCTCTGTCTGATTCCCTTTTTATTTATGCTGTTTGTCGGGGTCTCCCTTAAGCAGTTAACGTCACCTATGCCCATTGTTGAGCCATCAAAAATTGATGTTTTATATGGCGACTCAATTTATAAAGTGGCGCAAAAGCTTAAAGAGCAACGATTGTTTGATTACCCTCAATTATTGATTTGGTACGCCAGATTTACTGATATGGCCCAAAAGATAAAAGCGGGAGAATATGAAATGGTTAAAGGCGATACGCCTTTAACGGTTCTGGATCGAATTGTTAAACATAAAGTCATTCAATATAAAGTCACCTTTATTGAAGGCTGGACAGCAAAGCAAGCGATTGAACATCTTCAAAAACAAGATGGCATAGTGTCTACCTTGGATGATAATGATAGCTATCTTTCTTTTTTACATAGCTTGAAAGGTTTTGAAAACTATAAAACTATTGAGGGCTGGATATTTCCTTCAACCTATAAATTTCATCGAGGCACAAAAGATAGAACCATATTACGCCGTGCAATCTTAAAGATGCGCGATGAAGTTGATGCCTTGTGGCCAAAACGCGCTAAGGGTTTGCCATACACTGATAAATACCAAGTGTTGACGATGGCATCGATTGTTGAAAAAGAAACCGGCTTAGCGTCAGAGCGCGAACAAATTGCCGGAGTATTTGTGGGACGTTTGAATAAGAAAATGCGCCTTCAAGCAGATCCAACCGTTATTTATGGTATGGGTGAGCGTTATCAGGGCGATATCAAAGTCAGCCATCTAAGAGAATATACCCCATATAACACCTACCGCATAAGGGCATTGCCACCTTCACCGATTGCTTTGCCTGGGCTTGAATCTATTAAGGCTGCTTTAAACCCCCTGGAGAATGGTATGCTATATTTTGTGGCGAGAGGGGATGGCAGTCATATTTTTACTAAAACGTTGCCTGAACATCAAAAGGCTGTTAAGCAGTATCAGTTGATGCGTGATAAAAACACTTATCGTTCAACGCCCTAATAACTCAATGGGAATGAGCGCAGTAAAGTAACAATTTAACGAGAGAGTTAGTATTTTTGATGAGTGTTAAAAACAAGGTGGATGAATTAAAAGCCCGAAAAGGGCTTTTTGTTGTTCTTGATGGTGGTGAAGGCGTTGGCAAAAGCACCAATTCTGAGTTTATCCAGCAGTATTTAACGTCTCAGTCTATTGATTTTATATCAACAAGAGAGCCGGGAGGGACGCCTTTTGCTGAAAAAATTCGGCAGCTGGTATTGTCAGAATCTGATGAGTCGATTAATGCATTAAGTGAATTATTACTGATATTCGCAGCGCGTGCCCAACATCTAAATCAAAAGATTTCTCCCGCGTTATTGGCAGGCCAATGGGTGCTTTGTGACCGGTTTACTGATGCAACCTATGCTTATCAGGGAAGTGGACGTGGAATTGATACCTCACTTATAAGCGAGTGTGAAAATTTAGTTCAAGGTCAGTTGCGGCCTGACCTAACAATCATACTTGATGCGCCTTTATCGGTGACACGTAAACGATTAGATGAGCGTGAGTCTTTAGATCGAATGGAAAAGGAGTCTTTAGATTTCCATGAGCGGGTAGCGAGTGCTTATAGAGAACGAGCGCTTGCTTCGCCTGAAACGTATGCCCTGATTGATGCTTCTCAACCGTTAGGCAATGTTCAGGCAGATATTAAAAAAGTATTAGATGATGTAATCAAAAAATGGCGAGAGCCTAGCGACAGATTATGACTGGTGTTCAA
>CAKMZU010000170.1 GCA_929200485.1 uncultured Gammaproteobacteria bacterium
TTCAGCTGGTTTTCAGTGCAATCTTCTCCCTATATAATAAAAATAATAAATAACGTTAGGTATTCTATTGTTTTTCCATAACTCTACAATCTATGCTCATGTCGCATTTTAAACGTGTCGCTTGCCTTACCTCTTTGAGTGGAAAAAATGAAGGCGCAAAATCTTCAGAACACCTGATGGACGTATTTAATTTTATTCGTAAACATAAAAAAGAAAATAATGTTAACGGCGTTATCCTGGTTAAAGAAAGCGATGTATTGATACTTCTTGAAGGCGAGCAAACAACATTAGCCGATATTGTCTATCGGATTGGACGAAAATCATTTATCAATGCAGCCTCAACGGTTTTAAATATGACTGATGATACAAGGCTTTTTGAAAACTGGCGTATCAAGTTTGTTGACGCTAAAAAAGATACCGTTTATTTAACAGCCATTTATCAGAAAATTGCTGAGTTTATTAAAACCTCCACCTTACAGGAGGCATCGACCATCAATAAGATTTTCGATATCAATGACAGCCAAAAACAAATTCACTCAGAGGTGACTAATAATAACTTCCAGAACAAAACATTCAAAATAACCTCTTGGCCAAAACCCTCACAATTCAAAATGACAACAGAAACAATGAACCTCTGTGCATTATTACTAAGAAAAAAATGTACCTATGATACGCTGAGAAAGCTTGCCCTATTTTCAGATGACGCCTCATTAAACCAGACATTATCTAATTTACTGGACAACAACCTATTAACCATAGAAAAAATCATAATACCAAAGAAGGTCAACTCAAGAGCTAACGTGGTGAAAATAGCTTTTCATTCCAATCTATCTGAACAAAATGAACGTTTTGGCACCATGCTTAAAAAGTTCATAAAAACTGTTGGCCGTAGGTGATCATGAATCAACTCTATAAAAAATTAGCGATCATCGGCGAAGTAGGTGCTGGAAAAACCCGGTTAGTTCGTTCAATTAGCGAAATTTCTCCTTTTGAAACCGAAGAAAAATCCACAGTGGATATCGGTAAAGAAATGACTACCGTCGGCATTGATTATGGGCGTTTATCATTAGGCAAAGATGTAGCGCTAGGGCTTTATGGCTTACCGGGTCAAGAACGTTTTTCGATGCTTTGGGAGATGGTTAAACAAGGCTTGTGGGGGTTATTAATTTTGGTGAAGTATGGAGAAACCTTAAATCATTCTCAACTCGAAACGATTTTAGATTTCTATGATAACGAAAAAGATTCACTGGCTGTTGTCATTGGTGTCACTCATTGCGATTTAGCAATAAAAGAAGCTGACGTTGATTCATTCATAACAACCATCGAACAAACTGTAAATCAAGCTGGATTTATAGCCCCTGTGATTCCTGTTGACACAAGAGATGCCGAATCAGTTCTTATGCTATTACAAGTATTTGATGCAATGAATACCAGCTTTTTATACGATGAAATAAGTGTTGCCTAATGACACACGAAGATATAGTAAAACAAATTGCCCCTCTATTTACATCCTATCTAAATGAAAATCCAGATATGGAAGTCATTTTTTTAGCAACCACTGACGGATTCCCTGTGCTGAACCAAACAGCGCCCAGTAAGTGTTTTGAAGATGATAAAATGGCCGCGGCCTCAAGCACTCTATATTCCGTTAGTAACGCGGTCTCTCAACAGATTTTAAATAAGGCATTTAAAGTAACCTTTATCGAATCCGAAGATGGTAATGTCGCCTTTGTTGCCCTTCCTTTATTTGAGCAACACTTTGTACTGGCCATGTCAGCCGGCGGAAAAATTAACATAGCCAGTCTTCGAATGATGATTAATCGCCTCGCTCGTGAAATTCACGCGAAAATTAATTCTTAACCTCCTAAATCCAACCATGGCGAAAAGCCAAATACTAAGGAAAATATAATGAGCACAATTGAAGAAGCTTTATCGGGTATGATGACTATCCAAGGCGCATTAGGCTGTGCGGTCGTTGACTACTCCAGCGGAATGCTACTTGGCTCTCAAGGCGCAGGTGTTGATCTGGAATTAGCCGCAGCCGGTAACAGTGAAGTCGTCAAGGCCAAAATGAATACCATGAAGTCCTTAGGTATCCAAGGATCAATTGAAGATATTTTAATCACCCTGCAGGATCAGTTGCACATCATCCGCCCAAGCACATCTAACGAAGGCCTATTCCTCTATTTAGCACTTGATAAAAATACGGCAAACCTTGCTCTGGCTCGTCGCAAAATTAACGACCTTGAGTCTGACCTTAAGCGCGTATAAATGCCTTCATCAGCAGTGATTAACTGCTGATGAAGTATTTTCGCTATAGATTGTCCTATAAAGCGTCTGCACAAACCCATTAGAAAAAGTATCTGTCCTAACGTGTTTTAATGGAATACTTTTCTCAATATTTGCAAACAACGGAATGCCATCGCCTAGTAGTAATGGAACTCTTGTGATTGTTAAATCGGTAATTCGACTCATTTTAAGAAATGATTGAATTGTCGTACCGCCATCAACATAAATTCGTTTAACCCCTTCATCTTCCAGTTGATCAAGCAGGTAGCCCAACTCACCATTGTATATTTTTATTTTACCCTGAACGAGACTCGGTGCTTTTTTTAACGTATTGCTTAATACAATAACGCGCTTTCCTTCATAAACCCACTCACCAAAAGAAACTACTTGATCGAGTGTTTTTCTACCCATGATCATACAATCGCAGCTTGCAAGAAAAGACTCAAAACCCAAGTCCTCATCCGGCCTTGCTTCCTCTTGCTCCATAAGCCAATCAACACTGCCCTCTGTCGTTGCGATAAACCCATCAACACTGATGCCAATATAAACCGATAAGTCCATTAGCTCACTCCACATCTTTCTTGTTAGCTTGGAGTGCAAAGCTTTTGATTAATTCACCATTAAGTGTGAACTTTATTTAATCGATGAGGCGTCTGCTAATTCTGAAAACAGTAAACTTACACGTTTATTATGGTAGATAAGATTTGGATGCGTTTTAAGGGCGTCATGGAGCTCCCCTTTGAAGTCATCGAGCAATAAGGACTTCAAACAAGCATAAACAATCAAATCTAATTTGGAGAGATATAATCCGCCAAACCACTGCCGCTCGCTTAATAGCTCACTTAAATGGGATAAGGTTTTTTTGCCTTGAATCAAGCGATGTTTGAATTCAAGCTGCCAGTCAGCTCTGAGATTTAAACGCTGACTAATGGCTTTTTGAATTTTTCTTATCTTCAAAGCAACTAAGGGTGGAGGTGTTTCTTTATTCAAAATTGACTTAATTTGATTCACATTGTGATCGTCTAGCCAAAAAGCCATCGCTAGCAGGTCAGAAAATTGTGTCAGGAGCAATTGCTCAAACGCAAAGTGCGTCGCTTTCATCAACTCATCAAGATGCCCATCAAAATCGAACTCGACTTTTTCTTCCAGGTAGTTGATGATAAAACCTGTCTCTGAAATATTGACATGATTTTCGCGAATATAGGGCAAATGCAACTTGGAAGAAAAATCGTCAGAATGGTAAGTTTGAAAGGGAATCTGGCTGGCGTTTAAGAATGACTCAAGATAAATTGATAACGGGTCATAAGGCAGCCCAGGCTTTGCGGTGAAAACATACAGGTCAATCATCGACTTCCCCCATTTTCTCTAGCATTATATTTATTGTAATGGTCAGTTTTTCTTCAATAGAACAAGTGGCAATGTTTAGTCAACCCCTTGGATATTTAAGCATTCATATCAGGAATCAATTGGCTTTCAATACGAGAGATGGTGTCTTTCAGTGCCAATTTTCGTTTCTTTAACCGCTGAACTTCCAGGCTATTTACATAAGCCTGATTCGTCAATAGATTGACTTGTTCATCCAACGCCCTGTGCTGTAATCGAAGCTCTTTCAGCTTTTCAAGAAGCGCATCAAGCGGGGTAATATTCATAAAAGGGCATCCTGTGGCTTTAAAGGGCTACGCCATTTAGGAGACTTTACGAGAAATAACACTTCTCGAACTGCCTCCTGCCGCTAAATCTATCATATTTATTGGCTGACAGGAAAGCGATGTCTATTTTTTAAACAATGAATGATAAAATCGCTACAGCCAACAACGTTATCAGGGTTTTATTTTTAGTGCTAATCGGCTAACAAGTACACCGAGTTCAAATAGCAGCCACATAGGTACAGCCATCATCGCCTGAGAAACTGGGTCTGGTGGTGTCAGCAACATACCAATAACAAAACAACCCACAATCACAAAGGGACGCTTTTGGCTGATTTGCTTAATATCCATAGTGCCGGTTAAGGTCAAAACTAATGTAAATACGGGTACCTGAAAAGCAAATCCAAAGGCAAAAAACAGCTTCATTACGGTATTAAAAAATTGATTAATATCCGGTGTATAAGCTACCCCTTCCGGGCTTTGCAAGCTAAAAAATGAAAATATCACCGGGAATACAACAAAATATGCAAAAGCAATGCCTGCGTAAAACAAACTAAGACTTGAAAAAAACAAAGGCAAAATCCAGCGTTTTTCATGACGATATAACGCAGGTGCTAAAAATCCCCACACTTCCATCAGCACATAAGGAACTGCAATAAAAAATGCACAAACAAGGGTAAGTTTAAACGGAGTTAAAAAAGGCGACGCAACTTCCGTTGCAATCATTTGGCTACCCTCAGGTAGCACCTGCAATAAAGGTGCGGCAAACCACTGGTAAATATCATTGGCAAAGCCAAGCATTGCACCGGCCAATACAATGATCACAATAATTACTCGTAGTAACCGGCGCCTTAGCTCCAATAAGTGAGTGATTAAAGGTTCTGCTGCTTCCGTCATGGTGGGTTTAAATATTGGTAGAGTTAGGTAATGGTCGTTTTTTATCTACAACGGTATCAGAATGGACGTTAGCGGGCTTGGATTCATCCATATTACTAGCATATGGATCATTTAGTTCCTTCTCTGCCGCTTTAAGATTCGCCATAATCTCTTCGTTATATAGCTCTCGCCTTATTTCATCTGCGCCTATGCCTCTTTCAACTTCTGAGCGGATATTTCTATAATGACGTTTTGTTCGCCCCACCCACAAAGAAACCGTGCGAATAACTTCCGGCAGACGCTCGGGGCCAAAGACCAAAAGTATCAAGATAAAAACAATCAGGACTTCCACAAAGCCAATATCAAACATATCGAGAGAGATCCGAGATTATTTAGACTCAGGCTTAGTTTCGAGAGATTGATCGACTGATGTTTCAGGTGACTTTTCACCATCATCGGCTACGGATTTTTTAAACCCTTTAATCGCTGAGCCAAGGTCAGTGCCTAAGCTTTTTAATCGCTTTGATCCAAACAGAATCAACACAATCAATAAGATAATGACGAGTTCTTTAATGCCAAATCCCATAATTCTGCCTTTTATTTTTATTACATCGAATCCAAGCGCTTAAAAAAGCACTCGGCGAATACTTACTTTGAACGGTTTGCTTTTTCTTCTAAGCCTGATAAATCAAACCGCCGTTCCAATTCTTTCAAAACTGCTTCGTGCGATTCTCCTAGATGGCCTAATAAAACCAAGGAATGAAACCACAAATCTGCCATTTCATAAATGAAATCTTTATTACTGCCAGACTGCTTGGCATCTTTTGCCGCAATCACCACCTCTGTGGCCTCTTCACCCACCTTCTTTAAAATGTGATCCAAGCCTTTATGATGAAGACTTGCGACGTAAGAACTGTCTTTATCTGCATTCTTACGCGCTTCGAGCACTTTATCTAGCCGTTTTAATACATCCGTCATTTTTTATACATCTCACTTGGGTCTTTCAATATATCGCTTTTGGCTATCCATTGATCATCCTCAAGTATTCGATAAAAACAGCTTCGTCTACCTGTGTGGCAAGCAATACCGCCAATTTGATCAATCTTAAGCAACAAGGCATCACCATCGCAGTCTAAGTGCATGCTATGAATTTTTTGCAAATTCCCCGATGACTCGCCTTTTTTCCAAAGTGCCTGTCTTGAACGAGACCAATAAACGGCAAAACCTGTTTCTACTGTTAACGCCAAGGATTCCGCACTCATCCAGGCCATCATCATCACATCACCTGTTTGAGCATCCTGCGCAATGGCTGGCAATAAGCCCTCTTCCGTCCACTTGATCTTATCTAACCAGTCAGTCATACCATATTGCCAAGTAAAAAACAGCAATCTTACCTTTTAAAACTGCTGAATGGAATTAAGCCTGCGGAAGATTTCACTTATTGATATGAATCACTTTAGTGAATTCACTCTCACTTTCTGATTATTTTATGATCTTAAAACCTGACCGCACATTATCATCATCCAAAAATAATAATAAAAGGATGCTGCATGATACTGAAAATCCCAAAAGTCATAGTTGCGTTGTCGCTATCACTGCTAACACTTTCCCCCTTAAGCTTTTCACATAAGGACGAGGCATACAATCACGGCAGCGGTGCCGTTGCCAATAACCAAAACTGGATGTCTCGAGTTGATGGACAAAAAAGATTAAGCGAACTTTCCCTGCCAGGAACACATGACACTATGTCAGTCAAAGGTGGTGATATTGCTCAAAATCAAACCATGACTCTCACTGAACAACTAAATTCAGGTATTCGTGTTTTCGACATGCGCACTCGACATATCGATAACACATTTAGAATGCATCATGGCCTCATTGCTCAGGACACGTATTTTGGTGAAGATGTTTTAAAAGTCATTGAGGATTTCCTAAATGCCAACCCAACGGAAACGGTGTTGTTTCGTTTGCGTTCCGAACACACGCCATCAAACAATACACGAAGTTATACTGAAACGCTGGAT
This sequence comes from uncultured Gammaproteobacteria bacterium, assembly GCA_929200485.1. Classification (GTDB taxonomy): domain Bacteria; phylum Pseudomonadota; class Gammaproteobacteria; order Pseudomonadales; family DT-91; genus CAKMZU01. The sequence goes on from CAKMZU010000170.1 coordinate 6,836, forward strand.
AGTTACTTGGCACAGTACGGCACAAAACGCTGGGTACCCACTGAAGGCAACCCAACCCTTGATGAGGTACGTGGAAAATTTGTCATTCTTCAAGAGTTTTCAGGAACGGCAAAGGATGGCTATAACTATGGTTTGCCCTATGGAAACATAGACAAACAGGATGACTACGCGTTAACAACCAACTGGGATCTTTACGACAAATGGATTGCGATTAAAAATCACCTGATCAAAGCAAAAAACGGCGATCGCGATACCTTTTACATGAACTACCTTAGCGGTGCCAACGGTTCATTCCCTTATTTTGTCGCCAGTGGGCATTCCAGCAACGGCACATCAGCCCCAAGACTTGCTACCGGTTTAACTACGCCTGGCTGGAATGATTCTTATCCTGATTTTCCTCGTGTCAGCTGCGCTATCGGCATCTGTACTATCGCCTTTGAAGGCACGAACACCTTAACTGCGGATTATCTCGCGAATAATAATATCGTCAAAGGCGTTATGCCCGGCATGATTATGACTGATTTCCCCGGCAAACGACTGATTGAAAACATTATCAATCTGAATGAATTAAGTGATTACAGCTTTAATGAGTTCGCTTGGGGGACAGCAACAAATGAAAACATCAATCTTTGTGCCGGGGGTTGTAAGGT